>JANTGV010000001.1 GCA_024762745.1 Sulfurimonas sp.
ACTTCAAAAGCGGATGGAGTCTTTTTGAATCCATATTCAGGCTTCAGACGAGCAACCTTTCCACCTTCCTGGTCAACTGCTATGAAGAGTTCTCTGTCTGCAAACATTTTGAGTTTTTTTGTTAATCTTTGGAGCTGGTCTGGGGAGCTTATGTTTTTAGTTCTGTTTCTATCATTATAAAATCTGTCAAATAAAATCACACCACCCAAGTTATAATTTTGTATATCTTTTACTATCTGAGAGTTTTTATCTATATCTTTATCAGCAAATCCGACAATAAGCATCTGTCCTATGAGTTTTTTTAGTTCTGTGTCATTTATATCTGCTGCGTTTAGTGTGAAGAGAGTGAGTAGAAGTATAAGTAAGTGTTTCAAAATGAATCCATGTTTTTAATTGAACTATTTATATCATTTATCACATTAAAGATAAGTGATTTTGTTTTATCTTTTGTAACTTTGTGAGGCTCAAAATGATCACTAACTACTTTAAAAATGTAAAAGTTTTTAATGGCGGGATTATGAATAACAGCGTCGTAAAAACCGTAGGACTCCATATCTACAACATTGTAGTCACCAGCACTGACTTCAGAATCCACACAGGTTATCTCTTTATCATTTTTGAAAGTATAGTTGTCCTCTTCGTAAACTATAGAGCCTATCTCTAAAAGTTCACCAATCTCATAAGAGCCTGATGCCCCGCAAATTCCAACATTTAAGTAGATGTCATCATCTGTTATGTCAAAATGATTGATAAGTGTCTGCGTAGCGAGTCTTGCGTTTGTTACACCTAAACCAGAGATTATAAGAGTGATATTTTCATCCATAAACGCAGTATAGTTAGCAAGTTTACTCTTTTTGAGTTTGTAAAAATCAACAAAAGCTTGCGCTTCTGGTTTGAGGGCAGTTACTATGTAAGTCATAGAGTGATTATACCTTTTTTAAGAAAAAGCTGTTATAATTTCGTCGCTCTTCTTTAGACCTGTGCAATGGTCGTTTGAGACAATGTGTCAGGGTAGGAATACAGCAGCACACCTTAAACAATTATGTGCCGCAGGTATCTGGAGAGGGGTACTTCCAGCTTCTCTTATTTTCAAGCTATTTTTATCAAATTCAGTGAGTTTAAACGCTGATTACATCTTCGTAACCAAAATATAATCTTTTTTTACTATAATAAGTGATTATTAAATCAAAAGGTACTTTAATGCAAAAAAATATGAGACGTGGTTTCTCACTTATAGAACTTATGATAGTTATCGTTATACTAGGACTTTTGGCAGCTATGGTTATGCCGAGTCTTACTGGAAAAGGTGAAGAGGCTAAGAAAAAACTTGTCTGTGTTCAGATGAAGAGTATCTACAACAGTTCGCTCGATATGTTCAAGATTGACAACAGTGTTTATCCATCAACAAGTGAGGGTTTAGAGGCCTTGGTGAAAAACCCAGATGAAGAGCAGTATCCTAACTACTCTACAAGCGGATACTTCAAGGATGGAAAGATTCCAAAAGATTCATGGGGTGGCAAGTTTATATACATAAATGATGAAGGAACTGTAGAGCTTATTTCTCTTGGTGCAGATAAGAGAGAAGGTGGAAAAGATGAAGCTTCAGATATAAAGATGAGTGAGTGTAAATAGAGACTTTGCAAAAAAAAGCTTTTTCACTTATAGAACTTATTATCGTTATTGTCATTATGGGGATTGTTTACACTCTCTCTGTAAATGGCTTTAAAAAAGTGAATGAAGAGGCTAGCGGGGTCAACTTAGGCAACTTAAAAGAGTATCTTATAAGTCTAAAACCTCAAAAAAGTGCAAAAATTCTTTGTTTAGACGATTGTTCTAGTTGTGAGATATTCTTAGATGATGCTAAGATAGCCACTCTGGATGATTTTCTGGATGGCAGTGTACGCGTCTATAATTATGACTACTTTCAAGGACTCCAGGAGAGCATGAAAGAGGTTTACTTTAATGAAGAAGAGATTCAAGAGGAGGTCTGTTTTTCTTATGGTGTTAATAACAGGGGGGTAGGTGATCAAGTGTTAGTTGAATTTAAAACAAAAGTCTATGATTATACTAGTTATTTTGAGCCTACAAAAACCTATGCCACTATAGAAGAAGCAGTCAATGAGAAAGAGAAACTCATAGAAGAAGTCAAAAGATGATTTTTAAGTTTAAAGGCATAGATGCTAACGGTGCAAAATTAAGTGATAAGATAGAAGCGCACTCATTAGAGGAAGCAAAACGGAAGCTTAGAGCCAAAAAAGTTATATATCAAAAGATAGAAGAGGATAGCCCCTCAATCTTCTCTAGTCTTGATTTTAGTGTAAAGTATAAGATTCCCTCAAAAGAGTTGGCATCACTCTCTCGTGAACTCTCTATGTATATTCGTTCCGGTATCACTATTGTTTCAGCTTTAAAAATAGTGCAGACTCATTATGAACAAAACAAGAAGATGAAACTCTTTTTAATTACAGTCAGTACCCACTTGGATGAGGGGAAAGATTTTTATACAGCACTTGAGACACAGAGTGTTGTAGAGTTGCCAGAGTTTTTTAAACAGTCTATAAAGGTAAGTGAGAGTGGCGGTATTTTAGATGAAGTTCTTATGGAGCTGTCGCGTTTTTTAAAAGAGCAAGACAGAATCAACAAAGAGATAAAAAGTGCTTTTGCTTATCCTACCTTTATGATTACAGTCTCTCTCTTGATGATTGCGTTTATGCTTACTTTTGTTGTGCCTCAAATAACTGGTATTTTTGAGAATATGGGGCAAGAACTCCCTGCTCCAACAAAAGTTGTTATAGCAATGGGTGATTTTTTCAATAATAACTTTATGAGTATGATAGTCCTGATCATAGGGCTTGTAGCGAGTTTTATATTTTTGATGAAAAAGAGTCGTTCTTTTGCGTATGGTGTGCATAAAATTCTGTTGAAATTACCTTTATTTGGAACTATTGTTCAAAAGAGTGAGCTTGCTAGGTTTTCATATATAGCCTCTCTTTTAACACGCTCAGGCGTCGTTTTTGTTCAGACTGTGAATCTCAGTGCAAATATTTTAAATAACCTTGTCTTAAAAGAGCTTTTCCTAGAGGCTTCAAAAAAAGTTGTAGAGGGTAAATTACTTTCAAGTGCACTTAATGATTCTAAGACAGAGATTGACCATGCATTTATTCAGTCTATAGCACTTGGAGAAGAGACATCTCAAGTTGAGAGTGTTTTAACAAATATCTCAGAGCTATATTTTGAAGAGAATCGCGATAAAGTCAGCATGCTTTTAACTCTGCTAGAGCCAGCCTTAATGCTTTTTGTAGGTGCCAGTATAGGTTTTATAGTTGCGGCGATGCTTTTACCGATATTTTCTATGAGTATAAACTAGATGATGAGCAAACGCAAAGCTATCGCTTTAATGATAACGCTCTTTTTTATTATGGCTATCAGTGTGGTTTTAGTTATATCACTAAAGCATCTAAATGAAGCTACAGATGAGGTAAAAAGTGAAAATTTCACACTTCAAACCAGTGTTATTTTAGATGATGTGTTAGCTATACTCAAAAACTCCGCTGATTTAAATGCAATATATAAAGATGGCTCAAAAGAAGCATTGAATATTTTTCTCTCAGAGGCTTCACTTATACCTTTTGAAATAGATGGAATTAAGGTGCTGATAGAGATTAAGAGTGCGAGATCAAATTTAAATATAAACTCATTGGTCGATAATAATGGTACTGCAAATATAAAAAGAGTAAAAGCTCTAGAGGAGTACCTCTTTAACTACAGTGTAAATAGCGAGTATGTGAGTATGTTAGTGGACAGTATGAGCAAAGTTAAAGAAGATATGTCATATAATAGTGCTATTTTTAATGAAAACACACATCTATTTAGGGACTATATAGCTTCTAAAGAGCATCTTGAAGAGGTGAACGGGTTTTTTGCAAAATCCTATAATGATAATGCTCTTAGTAAAGTTGCATTTGAAAAACTGTTTTACTACTCAAAAGAGAGAGACGCAAAAGTAGATTTAAATTATGCAGATGCAGAGCTTTGGAGGCTTCTTGTAGCTTGTGATGAGTTAAGAGCTGAGGAGTTGAGTTTAGGTGCCGGAAGTTATGCTAAACTCGAGGACTTAAATTTAAGAGAAGAAGAGACAAAAGCTTTAGAAGCTTTTAATGTGAGTTTTTATGAGCCTTATCTAGATATAAGTGTCGAGATTCAAGAGGGTTCATCAGTTGCAAAAATAAGATTTGAATACGATATGAAGACCAAAAAGGGGAGTAATTTTGTTTACAAGATTTAATCAAAAATTTAAAACAATTTTTTTAGACCCTAATGCTCCTACAGTTACTACTGAGGAGCAGGTAAATATTATTCTCTCACCCTCTCTCTACTGGGTTAAAAAACTCTCTCTGCCTGTTAAGTTTGTAAGGGATGCAAAAAAACTTCTTCCATCTATCTTTGAAGACACTCTTCCTGAGGGAAAATACAGCTATAGTGTCTATAAAGAGGGTGATGACTTTTTTGCTTTTGCTTATGATGATAAAACAATTTTAGAGACATTAGAAGAGAAGGGAATCAGTTCATCAAATGTTGTAAAGGTCTATTTCGCACAGAGTGAACTCTCTTTTATTGAGGGTGCTGTGAAAATTAATGAAACGCAGAGTATTTACTTAAAAGATGATATTCTCATCCTTCTTCCATGTTGTTGGGTTGAGGAGAGCGGTGATTTGAGTCTAGATGATGTTGTATTATCAAAACATAACATTACTTTGGCTCACTTTGGACATATAGTTGATACCAGCAGTCTCTATAAGATAGCAGCAGTTATGCTTGCTCTTATTGTTCTTGTTAGCGCAGAACTCTTTATAACAACACATAAATTGAGTGAAGTTGAGACTCTTAAAGAGGGGCTTTTCAAGAAGCATAAGCTGCAAGATACGATGTTTCAAAATGAGGCGATTCTTAAAAAGTATACTAGCATTCATAAGAAGCAGATAAATATACGAAAACAGGCGGCTCTATTACTCTCTTTAAAACTCAAAGCCGATGAGAAAATTAAGCAGATGAGTCTAAAAAACAGAACTTTTGTTGTGAAGTTTGATAAATTGTCTCAGGGGAGTATAGATTTAATCACTAAGAAGTTGAAGGCTGAAAAGATTGCGTTTAAGTCTGCCAAAGATGGTGACAGCTTTACTCTGGAGTTGGCAATATGAATCGTATTAACCCAATTCATATAGGAGCTCTTCTTGTAGTGATTTTACTTTTTATTGCGTTTAAGCTAAGTGGGGCAAAGTCAGAGCTCCAAGAGACGCAAGAGGAGTATAAAACTGTACTCTCATTGGCTTCAAAGGTGAGTGGTCTCAAAGATACCTATGCTAATAAAACAAAACTCAAACGCTCCATAAAGAAGATAGTCGAACTCGCTTCTCTAAGGTCTGAAAATATAGAGTATAAGATGAAGAAAAATGGCGTTTCACTAAGTTCAAAAAGTATGAGTAAGAGAGGAGTAAATATTTTGATGGCGAAGATTTTAAACAGTGCTTATAATATAGACTCCTTTAAAATTAAAAAACTAAGTGATGAGAAAGTCAGCTTTGAGATGGAGATAAAATGGTAAAAAAAATCTCTATAACTCTTGGCTATATACTCTTTTTTACCCTCTCCTTGATGTACTTTACACCGAAGGTAACACTCTTTTATCTTTTAGAAAAAGAGTTGCAAAAGCATGATGTAGTTGTCTCAAATGAGACACTCATCGACAATGGCTTCTCTTTGAATGTAAATGATGCTTCTGTGTTTATGAAGTCTATAGAGAGTGCGAAAATAAAAGAGACAAACATTAAAATTTTTGGTATTTACAACAGTGTAAATTTAAATGAAATAAAGCTCTCAAACGCAGCAGCCTCTTTTCTCCCTTTACACATAGATGAGATTAGTCTGAGGTACTCTATTTTTAATCCTTTTAATGTAAAAGCATATGCGACTGGAGAGTTTGGAGAGGCAGATGCAAGTTTTAATATTCTAGATTTTACTTTACATGTAGATGTAGAGCCATCACCAAAGATGCAAAAAGAGTATAGAAGCACTCTCAGACAGCTTACAAAGTCTGAAGATGGAGGTTATAGTTATGATAAAAATTTCTAACTCCTATCTTCTTAAAATCCTTACAAAGTTGCTTATACTTTTAGTAGTTGCAAAGAGTATCTCTCTTGTATTATGGTGGTATCTGCCAAGTGATGGTGTAGAACTGGCTCAAAAAGAGAACTATCAACCAAAGTACCAGAGAGTTGATTTTAAAAACATGATAAAAGAGAGTGCTTCATCGGATAAAACGCAAGTAAAAAGTGGCAGTAGCTTAGGACAGAGTAGTGTCAGTATAACAAATATGGTGCTAAAAGGACTCTATGGAACGGCTGAAAAAGGCTTTGTAATAGTTGCACTGAAGTCATCTCCGAAGAAGACTACTATTGTTGAAGTTAATGAATCTTATTCAGGTTTTACTCTTAAAGCTATAAATATAAACAGCGCCATTTTTATAAAAAACTCTCAAGAGTATATTTTGGAGTTAGAGAAGATTAAAAGTCAAAAAAGTCTTATATCAAGAGTTGAAGAGCAGGGTGACCCGTCTCTGCCTAAGAGTGTTGCCAAAGCTGATATAGATTACTATGCAAAAAATCCTAAACAGATATGGAAAGACATATCAATAACAGAAGTGAAAAAAGGCAATAAAATAGAGGGCTTTAAAGTGACGAAAATAAGTAAAAATTCAAAGATGGCTGGATTAGGCCTTCAAAAAGGTGATATTATTATAAAAGCAAATAATAGAGAACTAAAATCATATAAAGATGCCCTCGATATATATGCTCAGATTAATGATTTAGAAGCAATCGAGATAGTAGTACTTAGAAATAACCAAGAGAAGGAGTTAGTGTATGAGATTAATTAATAGTATAAAACAATTTTTGAAGATAGTGGCTCTACTCTCTTTAATTACAACTATAGGTAGTGCTGCTGATTATTATAAGATTATTGTAGGGAGCTACAGTACTCAAAAAAATGCTGATAGAGCCCTGAAGAGCCTTGAAACTACATTAAAAAGTCAAGAGAAAGTTATGGCTCTTAAAAAGAGTCATAACTTAAACTTTGTAGCACGAAAATCAAACAAGTATTATATGGTCATAATAGAACACTTTTCTGATACAAAGGTACTTAATAGTGTTTTAGCAGAGGTGAGAAAGAGTAATTCGGGCGCCTTTATACATAAATTAGATAGTGAAGAGATAAAGAAGCAGATTTTATCGGCGGGAAATAAAGAGAAGACAAAAGGGGAAGTAGCAGTAAAGAAAAAGATAAAACAGAAACCTAAAGCGAAACCTAAAAAATCTACTCGTCAGCAAGTAAATGTAAACTTTGCAAACTTGGAAATAAAAGATTTCATAAAGCTAGTGGGAAAAATTACAAATAGAAACATACTTATAAATCATAAAGTCAACGGAAGTGTAGATTTTGTAAGCAGTGCGCCAATATATGAAGATGAGTTGATGGGAATTCTCATATCAGTGCTTGAGTCAAAAGGTTTTACGCTCCTACGAGATGGCTCCATATATGAGATAGTACGCTCGACCGAGGCAGCAAAACATAATGCCAAGGTAGTAAAACAGGGGAAAAGACTCTATGGCTCTATGATGGTCACACAAGCTATAGCAGTAAAGGGTGAGAATGTTGATGTTGTTGCTGCAAAGGTACGTTACCTTATCTCAAAAACTGCGAAACTGATGACTATGAAAGAGTCTAATGTTCTTCTGATTACGGATTATCCTAAAAATATTGAGACGATTAAAAAAGTTATTAAAGATATAGATACGAATAATCAACATATAGTCAAAATCTTTAGTATTAAAAATACGGAAGCAAAAAAATTACAAACAAGACTAAATGACATTGCAAAATCACTCTTTAATGCAAAAGTGGCTTCTGAAGTTGTAAAGATTGTTTTAGATGATAATATTAATGGACTGATTGTTGTAGGCAGTAAGGCAAATGTAGCGAAGATAGGTGCTCTGATTAAACGTTTAGATACAGAGTCAAGTATTAGTAAGACAGTACATATTTTTGAACTTAAAAACTCTGATGCAAAGGCTGTTTTGGCAAGTTTGACAGAGATTATTTCCAAGCAGGTATTTGCTGATCCTGCTATGAAACCAAATGTATCTGTAAGTGAAGAGATAAACGCTATTATTGCTATTGGTGAGCCTTTGATTATCAAAGGAATCAAGCTTATTATCGATGAATTGGATAAAGAGAAGTATCAGGTGTATGTGCAGGCAAGAATTATAGAGATAAATAAAAATGACGCTTCAAGTATAGGTGTAAAATATGGTTTTGCAGCTGGTGATGTCTCTGCATCTGGTCTTTATGCTATGAGCGCTAATTTTGGTAGTGAATCTCTAACAAATACAGCATCTGAAGCGGTATTAGAGGCTTTAGGAAGTATAGGCTCTGGTGCGGGAAGTGCTTTGGCTTTAGGTGCAACTATAGACTTTCTAGAAACAAATGGTGCTTCAAAATCGATTTCAAATCCATCTATTCTTTGTGTAAATAATAAAGAATCTTCTATCTATGTCGGTAAGACTATCTCGGTATCTTCTGGATCAACATCAAACGCAGTTTCAGGGATAACCAACAGCTTTAAAAGAGAAGATGTCGGTCTAACGCTCAAGATTAAACCACGTGTCTCTTCTATAGATAAAGTTACACTTGATGTCGAAGCTATTCTTGAAAATGTTTTAGATGATGGTAGTAACAATGAGACAGGACAGCCTGTAACTTCAAAACAAGAGGTGAAAACGCAGGCTATCTTACGTCACGGTGAGAGTATTATTATCGGGGGTCTTGTAAAAACATATGAACTTGACTCGGTAAGTAAGCTACCACTTCTTGGTGATATACCATACCTAGGAGAGTGGTTGTTCTCATCAACAAGTACCTCAGATCAAGAGGATAACCTTGTAGTGATACTGACTCCGTATGTTATAGAGAAGAGTGAAAAACTTTCACAACTTCAAAGAGATTTAGGAGTACTTTCAAAAATACAAAAAGAGTATAATGAAGAAGTGTTTCAAAGAATAGAAGAGAAGAGTGAGAATAATTAGATGTTGAACCTCGAGCCTATCCACGATTTGAATCTAGAGGTTTATGAGCCAGCAGAGTTGATTACTGACTTGAGTGTTAAAAACTATCTTTTATTTAGTGAATATAAGGGTGAGGCAGCTGCGTTTATTTGTGAGAGATACTTAGTTGATGCGAGTAACTACTATACAAAACTACCGACAAAGTTTCCGCTCTACATGCTAGATGATGACTCTTATGATAGACTCTATAACCGATTTTTAGACCTTCGTACTGATAAGACTATGGAGAGTATGCAGGAGGATTCACCCAAAGAGGAGAGTGAAGAGGAACTCTCTTTAACGGATTTTTTACGAACATCTTCAGATATTCTGACAAGTGAAGAGTCAGCACCAATAATCAAGTTTGTGAATGCACTTTTTTATCAGGCAGTAAAAAAACGCGCTTCAGATATTCACATAGAAGTTCAGGAGAAACGCGGTGAAGTGCGTTTTCGTATAGATGGAATGTTAGTGAAAAACGCAGATTTGGATAAGAAAGTTGTAAACCTTATTGTGAGTCGTATAAAAGTAATTTCAAACTTGGATATATCAGAGAAGCGTATTCCTCAAGATGGTAGAACCCAGATTAAGATTGCAGGAGAGACTTTGGATATTCGTGTTTCGGTCCTGCCTACTTTTTATGGTGAGAGGGTAGTTATGAGGCTTCTTATGCAGAGTTCTCAAATCCCTCAGATAAATGAGCTTGGCTTTAGTGACTCACTTATTGGAGATGTCAAAAAACTACTGCGTTCATCTCATGGGATTATTTTAGTTACAGGTCCAACCGGTAGTGGTAAAACAACCTCTCTGCACTCATTTTTACGTGAGGTTGAAAGACCAGAGATGAACCTGATAACAGTTGAGGACCCTGTTGAGTATAAGTCTGATAATATATCTCAGATACAGGTGAATGAGAAGGTAGGATTGACTTTTGCCTCTGCTCTGCGTTCTATTTTACGTCAGGATCCTGACGTGATTATGATAGGGGAGATCCGCGATGAAGAGACAGCTGCTATAGCTGTTCGTGCTGCATTGACTGGTCACTTGGTTTTTTCAACGCTACATACAAATTCTGCTGCAGCAACCATTTCGCGTCTGGCAGATATGTCAATAGAACCTTTTTTAATTTCATCTTCACTACTCGGGATTTTAGCCCAAAGACTTGTTCGTATTTTATGTGATGAGTGTAAAGAGGAAGATAGTATTGCTGAAGAGTTTGCTGAAGATTATAACTTAGATAAAAATACAAAAATCTATAAAGCCTGTGGTTGCAGGGCTTGTAACTATAGTGGGTATGCAGGGCGTCGTTCAATTGGAGAGCTTTTAGTTATGAATGACTCTGTGAAAGACCTGCTTAAAACCACAACCGATGAACATACTATCAAAACGGCACTTGAAGCGGATGGATTAAAAACTATCTCAACTCAGTTAGAGCTGATGTTATTAAGAGGTGAGACATCTTTAGATGAAGCGATACGTATCGGTTTAGGGCATGCGTAAGGGCTTTACACTTATAGAGGTAATGGTGGCCGTTGTCATCATCTCAGTTGTCATAATGGCACTTATAGAACTTTTGGCCAACAGTTCACATAACTTTTCCACCTTAGGTAAAAAAAGCCAGATTAATCAATATTTATCATTTTTTCACTCACCAAGCCGATACGGTTTTACAGATAAAGAGGGTACCCTCTACGATTTAGTAGAAAATTTTGATATTGAAAGTGAACTAAAACAGGAGCTGAAGTCTATCAAGGTCGATATGGTCTATCAAGAAGTAAAAAGTATAGATATGGCTGATTACAACGCTGAAGAAGAAACAGAGGAGAGTGATATTGAAGGGGAAGAACAGGTTAACTCAGCAATGGCATTTGAAATTGGAAAAACAGTTCTAAAAATGCAGAGTAGTTCTGTCGCTATTCTCAGAATGAGAGAGAGATGAGAAAAGCTTTTACACTTATAGAGATGATGATTTCAGTAGTTATTCTCTCTATAATCATGCTCTTTTTATATGAGAGTTATGCGGCACTCAACCGTTCAAACTCTTTTTATGAAAAAAGAGTTTTGGAGATGAAAAAAGAACAACTGAGAAAAAAGAGTGTTTTTTTAGACTTCTCTTTAGCTCTTAATGAGACAGTGAATATTTTAAACCAAGAGAGAGATGAAGATGTGCTTTATATGCAGAGCTCGAACTCTCTATACAAACGCTATAATCCATACATAGCCTATATAGTTAAAGATAAAAAGCTATTCAGGCTAGAGTCTATTCAAGAGTTTAAAGAGTACCCTTTTTCAATAGATAATAATTTTCAGGCAGATTTTATAGGTGAGGTAGAGAGTTTTAGAGTCTATAAGAGTGCACAAAAGAGCGAAGATACTACTTTTGTAAGTTATCTAGTACATATTGATTTTGCAGAAGAGGATGATATACTTCTCAAAGTTAAACCCCTCAATGAAAAATAGAGCTTATTCCTCTCTAAACTTAGAGATACCGCAGGGCTGATTGGGTGTTGGCGGGTTCTCTTTTAGGTACTTTAAATCTTCTAATGTTTGTGTTAATACTTTTTTTTGCTGAAGAATGGGAAGCATGATATTATCTTTTTCATTGAGTGGAATATTCCAGTCTAAAAGTAATTTTTGAACTTCATCATCTAGCTCTTTTAGGGCATTTTCTATATGTTTAATTGAATTCATGTTGGGAGTATAGCTAATTTTTATAAATGTTTTGGTATAATCCCATTCTCAATTTCTGCTCTTAAGGTAGGAAGAGAATTTTACAAAGGAGCCATCGATGCCAAAAATGAAATCGGTAAAAGGCGCTGTAAAGCGTTTTAAGGTTAAGAAAAATGGTCAAATCAAACGCGGAACTGCGTTTAGAAGCCATATTCTGACTAAACAAGATGCACAGACTCGTCGTAAGCAAAACACTCCAAAAGTGGTTGCTGATTCAGATGCTGCAAACATCAAGGCTATGATTAACTAGTACTATTTTTAGTAAAAGTTATATTATAAATCTCCAATTATAAAAAATTGGGCAAGACCACCAATGTAGTGGCACCTTGAGCACGAAGGTGACTGGGTAAAGAAAAAGGAAAGAAATGCCAAGAGTAAAAACAGGTGTTGTTCGTAGAAGAAGACACAAAAAGATATTAAAACTAGCAAAAGGTTTCTATAGTGGTCGTCGTAAGCACTTTAGAAAGGCTAAAGAGCAAATTGAACGTTCATTAATGTACGCATTCCGTGACCGTAAGCAGAAAAAACGTGAGTTCCGTAAACTATGGATTATCCGTATTAATGCAGCGGCTCGTTTAAATGGAATGAACTATTCAACTTTTATGAATGGTGTTCACAAATCTGGTATCGAGCTTGATCGTAAAATTCTTGCTGATATGGCGATGAATGATGCAGCTGCGTTCACTGCAGTAGCTGAAGCTTCAAAAGCAGCATTGGCAAAATAATTAATAAAAACCTTACCTAACATTTTTTAATGTTATTTAAGGTTTTTTAGTTACAATTCCATTACATTTAAAATGGTAGTATAGCCAAGTGTTAAGGCAATAGTTTGCAAAGCTATGATCCTTTAGTTCGATTCTAGAGTGCTACCTCCATTAAATCTTATCTATTCTAAACCACCCAGCTATCGAATAACGTTTTTTATTTGCAGATAAAACTTCATGTGGAAATTTTTCACTCATAAACACTACCAATGTATTAGCATTTGGAATCACTTTTTGAATCTCTGTGTCATTTTCATCATATATTATTAACTCCCCACCATCACTCTCATTCCAATCTTCATTAAGATAATAGACAGTTGTAACTATACGGTTTTTAGAGTTTTTAAAAGCATCAAGATGCTTTTCATAAAAATCACCCTTATCGTACACAGCAAAGTGTGCTTCGTAGTAAGAGAGTCCCAAGTAGAGAGAACGGTTCAAATATTGTCTGAGATTTTCAGTAAAGTTTAGAAACTCTTTTTGGGTCTTATTATCTTCATCTAACCAGTGTGTCTTATCACTGCGTTTAGAGCTATCAAAGTGTAAGTTTGTCGTAGAAGAGATACCAGCTCTTTTAAAAACTGTATCATTCTTTGCAGAATCGAGAAGTTTTATTGATAGCTCTATATCGAGTGCATTTTCAATGACTATAAAGCCATTTTCTACAAGTGCATCAGTAATTTGGGAGTAAAGTTTTTCATACATGAGCATATTATAACTCATCTATGCATTAGGAAGTGATTAAAAGCAGAAAACTGCTTTTAATTATATTGGAAGAACACGAATTTTATCTGAAAGTTTCTCTTTTAGAGTTGACTCAATCGCATAAAGAGTTCCAGTTGAACTTGAAGCACAACCATCACAAGCACCTAAATAACGAATGTAGATATCTATATTTTCATCGCTTGTTTTAATGTCGATAACTTCTACATTTCCACCATCCATAACTAGGAATTGACGTACGTTTTCATCTATTGCCGCATCAACAGCTTTAATCTGTTGAACAAGAGTCATCTCTTCAAAATTACCTGCTACACCAGCGTCAGCAGCAGCTTTCATTTTCTCTTCATCCATCTCTTTACGGGTATCTGCTAAGATATCTACTAAATAGTAGTCCATCGCTTCATGTCCACCCGGTTTAATACAAGATTTACAGAATCCGCCAGCCTTAGTATAGTCAGTAATCTCTTCTACAGTTTTAAGGTCATTTAGCTTGATTACCTCTTGGAGTGTTCCCAAAGATACACGAGCACATTCACAAACGATAATCTCAGTCTCAAAACTCTCAGCATCAACACCCATATAGAGTCCAGCAGCTTTTTTGATTACATCGTAAGCCATAACTGAACAGTGCATTTTTTGTGGTGGAACAGCTGGTGTTTCAGGATCATCACGAAGAGCCATCTCAACATCAATATTTGTGATTTTTACAGCATCTTCAACTTTCTTACCGATACAAAGTTCAGTCATTACATCTGATGATGCGATAGCTGTACCACAACCAAATGATTTAAATTTTGAGTTGACAATAGTATCGTTTTTAGGATCAACTTCCCAATATAAACGCACTGCATCTCCACAAGACTCTGCACCAAAATCTGCAACAATAAGTTTGTTACCACGTTCCTCAGCCTCATTCTCAAAGATTTCACCCTGGTGTTGAGGGTTGTTCATTAATGTTGTAACTTTATTTGAATACGCGTCCCATAAAGACTCGCCTAACATATCTGCCTTAGCCATGTTGTCTCCTTTTATTTAATATTTATTTAATTTTTAATGGTGGTGAAGTTCGCACTCTTGAACCTCTCCACCTGCTGTTGGTTGCTGTTTTGCAAAAGAACTAGAGATATTTCTCAGTCTTTCAACTGCACCTTTGAAATGTGCTATTGTGTAGTCAATCTCTGCATCTGTTGTAAACCTTGAGAGTGATAAGCGGATACCAGTATGAGCAAGCTCATTATCCGCACCAATTGCTAACATAACTGTATTTGCTTCTAGGTCTTCTGAAGCACATGCTGAACCGGTAGATGCACCGATTTCACCATTGTTTAAATCCCAAAGCATACCTTCACCCTCAACACCTTTAATAGATATCAAAATAGTGTTTGGTGTACGGTTTTCTCTATCACCAACAGTAAAAGTATCACTTAGTTCTAAAAGAGCATCTTCTAAACGGTCACGTTTTGCTCTGATTTTTGACATTGTCTCTTCAATGTTTGAAGTTGCAAGTTCAACGGCTTTTCCCATACCTATGATATATGGAACATTCAAGGTACCTGAACGGCGACCACCCATATGCTCACCACCATGAAGTAGTGGAGTAAGATCTTGAGAGTCTTTAATATAAAGAGCTCCAATTCCTTTAGGTCCGTGAAACTTGTGTGCTGAAAATGATACAAAGTCAACATGTGTTTTTTGTAGGTCAACTGGAATCTTTCCAACAGCCTGAACACCATCAGAGTGGAAAAGTACACCTTTCTCTTTACAAACTTCACCAATCTCATCAATTGGGTTAATCATACCAGTCTCATTTGAGGCCCACATAATAGATACAAGTGCTGTTTTTTCAGTAATAAAGCTCTTTACAGTATGTGCTTCAACAACCCCTTGCTCATTTACAGGAAGATAGGTAACTTTTACACCTTGATCCTCTAACCATTTACATGTTGAAAGGATAGAGGGATGTTCAACTTCAGTTGTTACAATATGATTTTTATTTCCATGTAAAATATAATCTGTCCAAACTGATTTTAAAACCCAGTTATTCGATTCTGTAGCACATGATGTAAACACGATATCATCATTGTCCGATGCATTTAAACCATTATATACCTGGTCGATAGCACGAGACAGTGCCGGATGTGCTGCTGTACCAAACTTATGAAGTGAGTTTGGATTACCATACAACTCGCTAAAGTATGGTTGCATCACCTCTACTACTTGTGGGTCACACATAGTAGTAGCATTGTTGTCTAAATATACTTGCATTTTATACCTCTTTTATTAAGAATGATTTTCATTCTTTTTTAAATAAGACAATTTTTGTCCTCTTTTAGTTTTGACATGATAATACCTTTGTGATTACACTGTGCTTAAGAGATATTGATTTTAGATTTGGTTTAATAGTTCTTTCAGTTATGGACATTTCAACAATTAAAAATAGTTAATTTGTGGTAGAATTATACTTATGAAAATAATCAAAAAATTTTATAAACATATTCTCACTTTTATTATGCTACTTGTGGTCTTTAATTTTGCCATAGACTACTTTTTTAAAAATCAGAAAGAACACTACTTAAACTCTCAGACGGAGTTGTTGAAAACGAGCTATAAAACGCAGTATAAGTACTTTAAAATCATGTCTCAAGACATCTATACCATGTATCAAGATAAAGAAGACTTGATCTCTCTTTTTGCACAGGCGGAAGATGCAGACTTTTTAAAACAGGCTTCTATACGTATGAAAATGTATGAAATGCTTCAGAGAAGATATAAACGTTTAGCAAATATGGGTGTTCGACAGCTACATTTTCATCTGCCTAACAATAGAAGTTTCCTTAGAATGAATAATCTAGAGAAGTTTGGAGATGACTTAAGTGCTTTCAGGGAGAGTGTTGTCTATGTTAATTCTAACAAAAAACCTGCTGAGAACTTTGAAGTAGGCAAAGTAGGTCATGCGTTTAGATTTGTTTATCCTCTTTTTGATAAAAACGAAAAATATATAGGAAGTATGGAGGTCTCATTTGTAAGCCAGACATTACTTAACAATATTTCCGACAAGTTTGTTTTGGATAAACACTTTTTAATCTTAAAATCAGAAGTAAATAAAAATACTTGGAGTGAATCAGTAGAGACACTTTATGAAGATAGTTTGGAAAACAGGGACTTTTATATAATAAAAGGTGAGCATTCCAGAAATTATGATAAAGAGATTGAGGAGAACTTGGAAGATCCAAAACTCCTAGGAGAGATTTATAAAAATATGAAACATGGAGCAGCGTTTTCTATATCTGGTACATATAATTATAACTCGATTGCTACAACCTTTATACCTATTAAAAACAGTATAAAAGATGAGACTATAGCTTACATAGCACTATATTTTGAATCAGATTACATTGATAGTATATATAGGGACTGGAACTACACTAAAGTTTTTGTATTTAGTATGCTGACTATGTTATTACTTTTTGGTATATATGCGACATACACGCAACAAAAACTTAAAGAGATGGCACATTATGATGAACTGACTGCACTTCCAAATCGTGCCTATTTCTTCATTGAACTGACACAGGAGATTAAAAGAGCAAAACGCTTGAAAGAACGGCTATGTGTAATGTTTATAGATTTAGACGGCTTTAAAGCAGTGAATGATTCTTACGGACATAACGTCGGTGATGAACTTCTTATACGTGTAGCTAGAAGGCTAGAGGGGAGTGTTAGAGAGGTGGATATAGTAGGAAGAATAGGTGGAGATGAGTTCATTGTATTATTAACAGGAATTAAAAATATTATGGACAGTGAACTTGTTGCAGAAAAGATAATTAATGAATTAAATAGAGATTTTGTAATTAATCACAATATTATTAAGGTCGGTGCCAGTATAGGAATAGCAGCCTATCCAGAACATGGTGCAGATTTGGAAACTTTAATAAATAATGCAGATAATGCAATGTACAGTGCCAAACAAAATGGTAAAAACTGTTTTGTTATGCATAGTGATATAGACTAGAATAGGAAAATATATGTGTAATTTTAATAAGCAGAGTGAAGATACTAAAGAGCTTATTCATCTTTTTATGAAAAAAGCAGCCGAGAGTGTGGGTGGCATAAATTTTCTTTTAGCACTCATTGAGGCTATGAAGACAAAAAAGCCAAACGCACTTATGTATAAAGAGTGTCAAATAGCATCAAATAACACTATCATCAAATGGAATAAAGTTGTTTTCAGAGATAAGGTTGAGATTTTAGAGGAGATTTTGCAGGTTCATAGAAGTTCTGAAGATCCTGATTTTAATATTTTAAATAATGAGAATGTAAAAAAAAGAAAAAAAATTTTAAATATGGTAAGAACACTTGCCCCTTTAGAGTTTGTAGTGACTCCTCAAAACCCGAAAGATGGTGGAGGATTTAGTTTTAAGGTGTTTGATACTATAGAGGATGAAAATGTAACACTGAACCCTATATTTATTGCACTGTTTTTCTGTTCGACAGAGTTCATAAAAAAAGCGCTAAAGTATGAGATTTAATAGAGTGGTAAGTTTATATGATATACAATCATTCAATCTAAAAAGGACAATTTGATGACAATTAAAAATAAGCTACTAGGAATAATGGGACTCTCAATACTTTCCATTTTGCTTAATATTTACATCGTAAGCTTTATGTTGAATAAAAGCGAAGAGTTAAATGAAACAAAATCTTTTATTTATA
>JANTGV010000002.1 GCA_024762745.1 Sulfurimonas sp.
AATATTTTCACCTATAAGCGAGTACATCCGATTCACTTCATTGAACAGACTCTTATATATTTCATTTGCACGCATCTCTTCATATTTTGTATGCATCTGTAAAACTGATTTAAACTGATACTGCCCAAGATACATTAATATAGATGAACTGAAAATCTGAATAACAATAATACCTAATAATATATGTTTAAATTTAAAAAGAATCTTCATAGTTTATATTTGCCTTTTTCATAATCGTATTCTAACGAAAATCTATTAAAAATAATTTTTTAATAGATTCCTAATAGATAAAAATTATCCTTAAAGAATTATATTACTTTGTTTCATCTAAGCTTTGTTAATACTTTTTTAGATAAAATTTCATCAACTAAAAAACAAACACAAGGACATATATATGTTAGTAACAAATCAAGCTCCAGACTTTACAGCAACAACAGTTTTAGGTGACGGTTCAATCGTTGACGACTTCAAATTATCAGAGAACATGGGGAAAGGCGGAACAGTATTATTTTTCTATCCACTTGACTTTACTTTCGTATGTCCTTCAGAGCTAATTGCATTTGATCACAGACTTCAAGAGTTCAAAGATCGTGGTGTTGAAGTTATCGGTTGTTCAGTAGATAGCCAGTTTTCTCACTTCGCATGGAGAGAAACTCCAATCAACAACGGTGGTATCGGTAGAGTTGGTTATCCACTAGTAGCTGACTTAACAAAACAAATCTCTAAAGATTACGATGTACTTTTTGGTGAAGCAGTAGCTTTACGTGGTTCATTCCTAATCGATGGTAACGGTGTTGTACGTCACGCTGTAGTAAATGACTTACCACTTGGTCGTAACATCGATGAGATGATTCGTATGGTAGATGCAATGCAGTTTACTGACGAGCATGGTGAAGTATGTGCTGCTGGTTGGCAAAAAGGTGACGAAGGTATGGAAGCGACAACAGAGGGTGTAGCTAAATATCTTGACAAACACGAAAAAGACTTATAGTCAACTTCAAAGAGCAACGCATTGAGCGTTGCTCTATCTCCAAATACTTAGATTAAGAATCCTGACTTAAATAGAACTCTTCAAACTCTTGTGAGTTCATTGGCTTTGCACTATAAAAACCCTGATACTCATTACAGCCTATACTTTTTAGATATTTCAACTGCTCCTCAGTCTCTACACCCTCAGCGATAACGTCCATTTTTAATGTTTGCCCCATTCTGACTATTGTCTCAAGAAACACACACCCTCTCTCTGTATCAAAATCATCAATAAATGCTTTGTCAATTTTCAAACAGTCTATAGGAAAATCTTTTAAGTAAGAGAGTGACGAGTAGCCTGTACCAAAATCATCCAATGAGATTGAGACACCATAATCATGAATGGCACCTAAGGCTTCTACATTTTTATTATTATGCTCATAAAATAGATTCTCAGTAATCTCAATGTCTATAGAACTTGGATTTGCTCCTACACTCTCTATAGATTCTATAAAATTCTCTACAAAATTATCTACTAAGAGCTGTTTTGGAGAGAGGTTGATAGATACCTTTATATCTATCCCCTTCTCCTCAAACAATTTTTGCTGTTTTATAGCTGTATTAAAGATCCACTCCCCAAGTTCAATAATAAACCCATTCTCCTCTGCAAGAGAAATAAAATCTCCTGGTGAGACTGTACCCTTCGTTGGACTTACCCACCTGATAAGTGCTTCTGCTCCAATTATCTTTTCACTGCCTATATCTATCTTAGGTTGATAGTAGAGCTCAAACTCACTGTTTCTAAGGGCTTCTTTCATATCTTTTTCAAGAGCAATGACATCTTGAACTCTCTTGTTAAGCTCTTCTGTAAAAAAGTGGTACTGTGAACGACCATTCTTTTTAGCCTCGTACATGGCAATATCTGAGTTTTTCATCAACGTAACAATATCCTCTCCATCCTTTGGATAAAACGCAATACCGACACTGCTACTTATATTAATGGGATGAGATTGAACAACAATTGTATTTTTCAGGGTATTTTGGACTCTATCTACTATAGTTGTCAACTCGCGTAAAGAGTTATACTCTTGAAGTATTACGACAAACTCATCACCCCCAACGCGAGCGACATAGTCACTTGGACGGAGAATATTATTAACTATCCCGGCAATGCGTTTAAGTAAATCATCACCAATATTGTGTCCAAGCGAATCATTTACACTCTTAAAATGATCCAGATCTAAAAAAAGCATAGCAAACTCTTTCTCTTCTCTATCTGTATTCGCTATTAAACGTTCGAGATACTCTTTTAAGGCATTTCGATTAGCCAATCCACTTAAAGAGTCAGTTCTAGCAATTGCATAAAGCTCCTTTTTCTCTTTTTCCAATCTGTCACAAGTCTCAACCATGGAGTAACGAATAATTTCTAACTCCTTGAGCATAAAGGCTTTTGGAATATGGTTTTGATAATAGGCAAACTGACGCAGAAGTTCAAGAGGGTGCACAACAAACTTATTTACTACTATCCATATCCCTAAAATCATTACCAGAGGGATGATAACAAAAAGGATAACAAAACTCAAATCTTTTTCGTAAAAAACTGCACGTATCTCTTTTGTATCAAGCATAAATGCTATATTTAAACTCTCAGCCTTATCTCCAATATAAAATCTAATTTTCTCTTCTACTACCTCTTGATTCATTACCTGATTGTACATCGATTCTCCGCTACTTTGCAGTTGAGTACTTGTAGGGACTTTCTGATAGGATGGGTCTGTAAAGAGTAGAATATTTTTTCCATCATGGATAATAATAGCATCTATAAAATCATTGTTTGCTGCCACCCTATCTAACAGTGCTCTATGAGTTTTTACATCTTCTTTACTTGTAATACTTTTTGAAACTATATAATTTGCTTCAGACAACTCTGAATGAACACTCTTATATATAACAGATGCAGTATTCTCTCTCTGTTGTAAATATGAATAGACAAAAACAGAGAAAAGGGAAACCGTAAGCCCTATCACAAGGACAAGTGTAAACTTCTGTATCCCTACTTTTATCATTAGATCAGATCCCTGCTTGGAAAACCTGAGCTGTTTAACCTCTCTTTGAGATCATCACTCATATCGCTATTAATCCATTCGATATCATTTAATGTCTCTGTAAACTCCTCATAAGATAGGTCATCCATATATGGTTTTACAGTCTCATAAAACTCTTTTGGATCTTTATTCAAAGACTTTATACTTCTATCTACTAACATTTTTAGCTCGCTAAACTGTTTTTTATGCTCATTAAAAACTTCAACCTTTGTAAACATAGCATCTACAACTAAAAGATCAAGAGTATCTTTTGTAGAGGCTATCTCTTTAAAGCCATTTTTTACAAGGGTAAAATTATAAGGTACATATGTCACAATAATAGTAGGTTTATCACTGTTTTTTAGAAGTTTAATACTTGCTTGGTCTCTGTTTATATAATTAATGTTCTTATCTGAAAGTTGATATTTAGAGATGAAATCTTGTATGAGTATATTATTTATAGAGTCTAATTCAAGATAAACATCTAGTTGTAAAGTGGTTTTTTGCAACTCCTCAATCGAAAAATTACTCATAACTAAATCTCCACCGTTTGACCTGTCAAACATCATAATGGGAATTAAGCTCTTCATATCTACCTTAAGTGTATCGAACTCATACTGTGTTCCGACATAAGCATCTGAATTGCCTGCGCTGTAGAGGTACATATTTTCAGCTAAGGAGGAGATATGTACCAGCTTAATGTTTAATGGATCCAACCAGCCCTTGGCTTTTGCATAAAAAAGTGGTGTATAACCTATCCATGTTGTAGCAGAGATCTTTAGTCTTTTATCATAGTCTGATGAACATGAATTCAAGAGAAAAATAAGAGAGATAAGGAGAAGTATTTTTTTTAACATAAATAAACCCTAAAAAATATTTAGGTCGATTATATCAATTTTATTCTTTATCTAGACTTTGTAATGATTTTTCACTCGCCTTGTTTGCCCTGTCATAATAGTTGTCAGTTTGATGTGCTGAACATGCACTCATGCTTAGGACTACAACAATAAACGCAGTAGTTATTAAAGATTTCATATATTTATCCTTTTCAAAAATTATATCATTTTTTCTTTTTCCCCACTAAAACACCACCAAATATAATCAACCCTATCCCTAAAAATGTTAAGGTGTCTGGAAAAGCATCTCCAAGCATCCATCCAAAACCTATAGCAAAAGGGATGTTTGTATATGAGACAACCCCTATAATACTCAAGTTTGAACTACTATACGCTTTTGTAAGTAACCATTGTGAGAGAGTCGCTACAAGTGCCATCAAAACTATAAGCATCCACACCCTGACAGTTTGCGGAAAAGAGAAAGCAGGAAACAAAAACTCTAAGGCTTCTGGTGCTGAGATAAAAGGGGCTAAAAGAAAGAATAGAGCAGGCATCAAAGTTCCTATCCCAACAAAAGAGAGCATTATTACTCGTGCATCATATATATCTTTTATCTTTTTAATTGTTGTGTAGGCTGCAGCTGCGAAAAACCCACCTAAAACACCTAAAAAATGTTCATAAGATATACTCATTCCAAAAGGTTTTACAATTAAAATCACCCCTAAAAACCCTATGATAAGAGCAAAAATTGTCTCAATGTTTAAATGCTCTTTTAAAAGATAGTAAGCCAATATGGTAACAAAAAGAGGCGAGGTTTTGTTAAGCGTAATTGCTTCACCCAAAGGGATCGTCGTAATGGTATAAAAAAACAGAATCATCGCAAAGAAACCAAGTAAGCCACGTGAAACAAGTAGATGCCATCTCCCGCCCATAAGTTGAGCTGGAGTATGTTTAAGTGCATACAAAATAAGCACTACTCCTATAAGATTTCTGAAAAATACTATCTCCATCGCTGACATGTCTTGTGATAGTATTTTTGATAACGCCCCATTTAGTGCTGAGATTAATGCTCCAGCGAGCATATATAAAACGCCTTTATCTATCCCTGTCAACAATTTATGTCCATATTTTTCAAGTTTTATACAGAGCTAATCTATCTGCATTGAGTGTTTTAGCCTTCATATCTATAATTCCATCAGCCTTAAAAGGTTTCAAAACTCTAGAGAGTGTCTCTGGAGTCAAATTTAACATTTTTGCTATCTCTGTCTGTTTCAGAGTAAAAAACTGCTCTTCATTCTTTAAAATATAATCTATTACTCTTCCCTTCGCATCTAATATTAGATAGCGGGAGAGTAAATTCTCAAGGTTTTTAATCTTATTAATAAGTGAACTTTGAATCTTTAAAAGTATTTCAGGATTTGAGAGAAATAGCTCCTTTAGATTCTTAAAATCGATTTTAATCAACTCCACTTCTCCCATCGCCTGAGCTGTAGCAGGATAGGGAATCTCTTTAAACACTGCAACCTCTGCAATCACCTCATCTGCTTTAAAATACTTTAAAACCAACTCATTTGCATTTGCAAGACTTTTATAAAGTTTCACCTCTCCTTTTTGCGTTAAATAAAGATAACGAGAAGGATCTCCTTCGTAAAATATGATATTTCCATCTTGAAAACTTACTGTTTGAGACTCTTTAGCAATCTGACTTAAAATATCATCTGGCAAATTTTCAAATAAAAACAGTTTTTTTAACTTATCTACCATTTACAAACTCCATCGCTTTTTTATTTACAAAGGCTAGGTCATACCACTGACACCTTGGTGCTATAAGATTTAGTCTCTTTGGGTTTGAACTACGTGAGAGTGCCACATAGAACTGTGATGGTGCAAAAATCTCATTTGTTTCTATTATAAGATCCTCTATCGACATTCCCTGCGATTTATGAATAGTAATAGCAAAGGCAAGTTTTATTGGAAACTGATAAACACTAAAAATATTCTCTTCAAGCATCTCTTTTTTACCATCTACTGTTCTCTCTTTCCATACAGCCTTACTTTGCGCGACTGCTTCAAGTTTCACGACAATCTTATCACTCTTTTGAACATAAACGCAACTGTTGTCTATATTGACTATAACTCCACGTTCTCCATTAAAATAGTTCCAGGCATTCCTTGTAAACAGAACTGGTGCACCTATCTTTAGTTCTAGCTCCTTTTCTATCCTCGCATCACTCATAAACCTCTCTATTTCATTATCTTTCGTCGATTTTTGATGTTTGATAATCTGTGCCTCTTTTACAAAAAGTTCACTCTCTATAAATGCAAGTTGCGTTTTGTTATGAGCATGGGCTGAACTATTCTTGCCAAAAAGAAAAGTAAACTCACTTAAATCATTTGGCAGAGGTTTGATAAACTCATTTAAACTATTGTGTATCTGCTCGTCTACATAACCAAAGCGTACAGAGTTTAAAAGCTCTATAAACTTCACATCGTCAGTTCGATAAATATGTGTCAGTTCTACTTTTTCAAATTCAAAGCTACTCCACTCTTTTGACTCAAAAGCAAATCTCACTTCCCCATAACCTCTTACAACAGGAGGTAGCTGTAAAAAATCACCCACAACAAGCAATGAACCACTGAAGTCTGCCTGCTTTAAACGCAGAGTTATCATCTCAAAGAGCGTATCGCTCACCATAGATATCTCATCTATTACTATCAAATCCATTGAGGATACAAGCTTTTTTATCTTCTTCTTTATCTCCAACTTACCGTTTGATTCCAGCTCTTTTATATCTGCAGCTATTCCCAAGTCTAAAAAGCTATGAAGAGTCTGCCCTTCAATGAGGGTCGAAGCCATTCCTGTAGAGGCCAGTTTAGCCACTTTTTTTGCCTCACTCTCATACTCTCTTATTATCTCTCTTGTCATAGTTGTTTTGCCAACTCCCGCACCACCAGTTAAAAAAACATTCTCTTTGTGCTGGAGTCTAGACAAAATATCACTTAAATTAATCATAAACGAATTATAGTAGAATATCGCATGAAAAGAATATTAATTGTCGAAGATAATAAGACCCTCGCAAAACTTTTAGCCAAAAAAATTACAGCTGCTCTTGAATTTGAAGTTGACATCGCCTATAAGCTGTCTGAGGCTAAGCTCTTTTTGAGTAAATATAAATACTTCATATGCCTCTTAGATATTAATCTTCCAGATGCTCCAAATGGCGAGATTGTTGATTATGTACTCAAAAAAGGTCAACATGCCATTGTTTTGAGCGCTAACATCGACAAAGAGTTTAGAAAAAAGATGTTACAAAAAAATATCATTGACTATATTAACAAAGGTGGTGTAGATGATATTAACTATACTATTAACACAATTAAAAGACTCCAAAAAAACCGTGAACACAAAGTTTTAGTTGTTGATGACTCAATGGTGTTTCGAAAACAGATGGAGGGTTTTTTAAAAAACCTTTTTTACACTGTATATACAGTTGCTCATGGTGAAGAGGCCATGGGAATGCTTGAGACTCATCACGATATATCTTTAGTAATTACAGATTACAACATGCCTGTTATGAACGGTTTAGAACTCGTTCATAGAATTAGGAAAGAAAAAAATAAAAATGAACTCTGTGTTATCGCCATTTCATCAAATGAAGATGATGAGATAAACGCACTCTTTTTAAAACAAGGTGCAAATGACTACATACAAAAACCCTTCTCAAAAGAGGAGTTCTCATGCAGAATCAACAACTCTATCGAGGCTCTTGAAAACATACAAACTGTAATAAACCATGCAAACCGAGACTTTCTAACCGGTCTTTACAACCGAAGATACTTCTTTCATGCCATGGATGATTATATAAACGAAGATAATAGTCTTGGAGAGCAGTTTGCTGTCGGCATGCTAGATATAGATAACTTCAAACAGATAAATGATAACTATGGGCACGATATTGGTGATAAAGTCATTGTACACCTTGCAGATGTTCTAATGTCAAGCACAAACTATAGAGATATGGTCTCACGTTTTGGTGGAGAAGAATTCTGTGTTGTGTTAAAAAATATAAACAGGTTCTCTGCACTTGAAATCTTTGAGAGACTTAGAGAAGAGGTAGCCAATTCCATAGTCTCTTTAGATAGTGATGACACTATTCAGTTTACCATCTCTATAGGCGTTTCACTCAACAGTGAAAATGGCCTAGAAGAGACTATAAACCAAGCAGACATGATGCTCTATAAAGCTAAAACCCAAGGGAAGAATAGAGTTGTCTTAGAACAATAATATTTATAATTTCTTTACAACTCTTTTATGTTTACTATATATTTGGTTATAATTCACCTATTTACATCAGATATTAGGAATCAAAATGAAACTCTACGCACCTTGGGAAAAAGTATTTACCAGAATATCAACACCTTTTGAGCACTTCCTTCATGCTCAAACTACAACTGGTATAGTTTTAATGTTTATGACTATATTGGCTCTTATCTTAGCTAATACTCCACTTACAGATGAATACGCACACTTTTTTCATACAAAAATTGACTTAAGTGTTGGTTCTTGGAGCCTCTCCCATACGATACACCACTGGATTAACGACGGACTTATGGCTATCTTTTTCTTTATTATTGGACTTGAGATAAAACGTGAGATACTTGTCGGAGAACTTTCAAATGTAAAAGTTGCAATTCTGCCTATCTTAGCAGCTATCGGCGGTATGGTTCTTCCCGCACTTATTTACATTAGTATTAACGGCGGTGGTCCAGGTGCTGCTGGTTGGGGAATTCCAATGGCAACTGATATCGCCTTTGCCATCTCAGCTCTTGTTCTTTTAGGAAACCGTGTTTCTCCTGCACTTGTAACATTTTTAGTTGCTCTTGCTATTGTTGATGACCTTGGAGCTGTTATAGTTATTGCTCTTTTTTACACTGAACAGATAAACATTCTTCCTCTTGGTTTATCTGGTCTTGCATTTTTAGTTATGGTAGCTTTTAATCGTTTTGGTATTCATACTATCTTACCTTACTTTTTAGTTGGCCTTGTAATGTGGTTCTTTATGCTTGAATCTGGTGTTCATGCTACTATCGCAGGTGTTATCGCTGCCCTGAGCATACCTTCAAAACCAAAATATAGCCCTATAGACTTTACAAACCATGCAAGAAACATCCTTGATGAGTATGATAACTATACGATAGGTGAGGATCATACCATGCATGAGAGACAGAAAGCTTTACTACAGAACATAAAAGACAGAGTTGATCATCTTGGAACACCATCTGCAAGGCTTGAGCATGATCTACACCTGCCAGTTGCACTTATCATCATTCCTCTTTTTGCTCTGGCAAACGCAGGAATAAGTATAGACTTTTCATCCATCGGGTCTACGATACTTGAACCCGTCTCTCTTGGAATTATCGCAGGACTTATTTTAGGTAAAGTTTTAGGTATTGCTGGAGTTGCATGGCTGGCTGTAAAATTTGGTATCGCTAAACTTCCTGAAGGAAGCACAATGAACCAAATATTTGGTGTTGCCTTCCTTGGCGGTATCGGTTTTACTATGTCTATCTTTGTTGCCGATTTAGCATTCTTAGGTAGTCCGGAACTTATTTTCCAAGCTAAAGTTGGTATTTTAGCAGCATCACTTTTTGCCGGTACTTTTGGTTATGTGTGGTTAAGATATATAGCAAAAGGTAATAATAACTAAATATTGGTATAGTTTAAGAATCTTCTCTCTATAATACACGCCAATTAGTGTTATAAAATACAAAAGGCTGTTCTAGATTATGAAGATAGTACCAAAAAACAGTGAGAAAACATTCTCTTCGAATGTTCTTCTTGTTACTAAAACAGATCTTAAAGGCAAGATCACTTACGCGAATCGTGGCTTTATGGAAATAGTTGATATGGGAGAAGATATTCTCATAGGCTCCCCTCACAACATTATTCGTCATCCTGATATGCCAAAAATCATCTTTAAATATCTCTGGACATATCTGCAAAATGGTAAAGAGATACACGCTTATGTAAAAAATCTCTGTGCTGATGGCTCATTCTATTGGGTTATGGCCAATGTAACGCCCTCACTTGATCCAAATACAGACAAAATCATAGGATATCACTCTGCTAGAAGAAGTCCAACAAAAGAAGCTCTTGGAGTCATAAAGCCACTTTATGAAAAACTGCTACAGGCTGAAAGAACTGGAGGAATCACTGCAAGTGAAAAGATTATGGATGAACTACTAGAAGAAAAAGGAGTCTCATATGATGAATTTATCCTCTCTTTCTAAACTACACTATGCAAACTATGCACACATAGCGGTAGTCTCCTTAGCTCTTCTAATATCCGTTATCTTTTTTGAATTTAATATTGTCATACTAATCTTTAACCTTTTAAATATAGCTATTGCCATCTATGCATACAAACAGATAGATATCATTAAAAATAGTATTCACTCATCATCAAAAGTAATAGAAAATGCAGCCAAAAAAGGTGACTTTGAAGTACGCCAGCATCACATCAAAGGTGGCGGCGAGTTAGCTGACCTCGCTTGGAACATAAATGATATGTTTGACCAAATTGAGAGTATACTGAGAGAAACAAATACCTCTATCAACTACGCTTCGCAAAACAAATACTTTAGACGTGTGAACTCAACTGGCCTAAATGAGACATTTGTAAAAACAGGGAAACTTATCAATATCTCTTTAGATGCTATGGAAGCAGAGGCGAAGAGTCAAGAGAGAAAAATATTCATCAATGAACTCTCAAAAACCGGGAAAGGGATGATAGAAAACTTCGAGAGTATTCAGACTCAAATAAGTGAAACAAACGATACTCTCTCAATACTTGCAAAGGACTCTAAAGAGAGTACACTGTTATCTCGAACAAATAATGAAGTTGTCGAGACGATGAATGTAAACTTTGAAAAACTCTCTCAGATTATAGTTCAAAATGATGAATCTATCGATGGTGTAACATCAAGAACTACAGAGATCACTTCAGTAATAGACCTTATTAAAGATATTGCAGAGCAGACGAATCTGCTTGCTCTAAACGCAGCTATAGAAGCGGCACGTGCAGGTGAGCATGGTCGTGGTTTCGCTGTAGTTGCCGATGAAGTAAGAAAACTTGCAGAGAGAACACAAAAGGCTACAAATGAGATAACTATCTCCATTTCTACTCTGCAGCAAGAAGCAAATGGTATGCTTGATAACTCAAAAGAGTTAAATGATATAGCTGAAGAATCAACACAAAATGTTGAAACACTCTACAACTCTTTACAAAAATTTAATGAGAACTCAGATGCAGTTTTAAGATCTAGTGAGTTTATGAAGAACAAAAATTTTATAGTTTTGGCTAAAATTGACCACATCCTCTTTAAAGCTGATGCCCTTTCACATGTTGAACGTGCAGAGCACAAAGCGTTTGACACTCATCACACTTGTAGACTTGGAAAATGGTACGAAGGTGAAGCCAAAAAGCAATTTTATCATTCAAAAAGCTTTAAAGAGATAGTAAAACCTCACTCTATCGTTCATGATGCAGTTATTGACTCCTTTAAATTGTTAAAAGATAAAGATATTAAATCTGTTGGCCAAGAAGTGAAAGAGAACTTCATAAAAATGGAGAGTGCTTCAGATAAACTATTCTCTCTTATGGATAGTATGCTAGAAGAAGAAAAAAACTACAGAGAGTCCAATTCATAACCAGTATAAATAATAAATATTAATTTTATTTATTTTAGTTATAATCTCATCAAACTTTATCTACATAGGGAGTTTTATGAGACTACTTCTACTTTTTTTTCCACTACTTTCACTGTTAAACGCGAATGATATGACCCATAACTTTTCTCCAAGTGAAGACTGCAAGGAGTGTCATGTAACAATCTATAAAGAGTTTAAAGATTCCATGCATGCAAACTCCACCCCTCAAAAAGATTCTATTCATAACTCTGTATGGAAACAGCATCCACAAAACTTAAAACAAAACCGATATGGATGCGGAAAGTGTCACACTCCAGCTGCAGACAACTTGAACGATATGAAACGCAAGGGTGCTAAAGCCCCTCCTTCGATGAATAATCCTACTCACCAAGCAGGTATTAGCTGTGCATACTGTCATAGAATAGAGAGCATAGAGTTACACAAAAAACACAATACCAACATCATAAGTACAACTGAGAAAAAATACTTTGGAAATTTAAAAGAGAATATTGACTCACCTTATCACGCTATAGCGACTGAGGGTAATGAACATATGGCTAATGGTAATGTTTGTATAGGGTGTCACTCCCACAAAATGAATAAACATGGACTCAATGTTTGCTCTACAAATATTGATAACGAGCTAGACGGTGCCAACTGTGTTTCATGTCATATGCCAAAAGTGAAAGGAAGTGTCTCAAATATGAAAGAGAGAAAAGAGCACTCCTTTCACGGTTTTGCAGGAAGTCATTTTCACTCTGATATGCTAACACAGTATGTGGATATCTCAATACTTAGAGAGATAAACAAGTTTATAATCAACATTGACAATCGTACTTCACATGCTCTTCTACTCCATCCTTTAAGAACTGCTGTATTGAAAGTCAACATAATAAGAGGAGATCAAACCATAAAACTCAAAGATGAAGTTTTCGTAAGAGTTATAGGACACGAAGGGAAACCTGCCATGCCATGGCTTGCATCTACAACGCTCGAAGATACGATGATGCAGGCAAATGATAAACGCAGTGTCAGATATGATTTTCAGATTAAAACAGGAGATAAGGTTGATGTTGTTTTAGGATGGTTCCTCGTCAACCCTAAAGCCATAAAAACACTAGGTCTAGAAAAGGAAAAAATAGCTACAGAGTTTATAGAGTTTAAAAAAGAGCAGTTCGCTTTTTAGTAAATCTGTGAATTAGTGCTTAATCATCTTATCAAGAGCTTTTCCTAGCTCTTCACTCGCTGCTTCCATATCTCTAAAGTTTGAGACAACTCTATCAAAGTTCTCTTCTCTATAGATAGTACCTGCTTTTACATAATCTAGGTTATCAAATGCTTTATCATGTATAGACTTATGTGTTTGTTCTATACCTTTGTAGACACTAGTATGTCCAAAAAGTTCTACACCTTCACCTCTGTACCACTCTCCAAAACTACACTCCTCATGTGTATGAAGCGTATCATCAGCATTATTGTTTATAACAGAAGCATAAGCCTTAGATTTAAATATAGAGTGATTTATCTTAATAATAGAGACAAGAAAAACATTATAGATTTTACTCGCATCTTCCTCTGTAGCTCTTGCATCATGTGTAAAGCTCTGCAGAGTCTCTACAAGTTCATTCATATGATCTGATGACTCATTTGCAAGATTAGACATATTTTCAGACTCTCCATGAATCTCAACTGTCTCCTGTTTAAGTGTTGAGATAGATATAGATATCTCTTGTGTAGCTTTAGCAGTTCTCTCTGCAAGTTTTCTTACCTCATCAGCAACAACAGCAAAACCACGACCATGTTCGCCTGCACGTGCCGCTTCTATAGCTGCGTTTAGAGCAAGCAGGTTTGTCTGCTCTGCAATATCTTTGATAAGTGCACTTACAGATGATATCTCTTCAGACTGACCTGTTAGTCTGTCTAGTCCTTCAGTCGTTTTAGAGATACTCTCATTAAGCTCATCAAACATCCCTTGAACTCTCTGAACTGACTCTAAACTACTCTGTGAAGCCTCTGCAGTGACTTTAGAGTTTTGAGCGATTTTACTCATCAGAGCACTACCATCTTCAATGTCTTTTTTTACAGATACAATACCTCCCATAGAACCACCGCCAAGTTTATCAAACTCACTACTCAGTCTTCCTTGAATAACCACCTCTTGACCTGAAATAATTCCTTTGAGTGCTATATTCATTGGTCTAACAGCATCTCTAAATGCACCCTTAAAACCATCACTTAGGATGATTGCATTTCTATCACCCCTACTTGCAAGATCTATTGCTTGAGCAGTGTCACGCATATAAGCTTCAAGTTGATCTGCAAGGTTATTATACCCCCATGCAATATCAAAATATTGTGAATCTAACGGTATACTGGTAACTCTATCTTCTAATTTACCTTCCCCTGCGTTTTTAAGGACTGTCTTTATATTCTCTAACAACTCTGCATCTATATTTTGCGTTTTAGCTGGTATAAAAAGACCTAACAGCATAAAAATAAAAATGAACGATGCCCATACCCACGAATATGAGAACCCTAAGCCCACCAATATTACAGATGCAAGAAGAATAAAATATATATTTTTACTATTTTTGAAGAGTAATGATAAATTCATCATAACTAACCCCTTTCTCTTGTAAAGTCTCATCTAAAAGTTTTTTTGAAGCAGTTATACCACCAGATTTTTCTGCACTCAAAAGAGCTGTGTAAAGACTCTCTATAGTACTTAAAGCCGAAGATTTAGGTTTGCGTCTAACAGAGTAATAACCTATAGGATTTCCATTTGCATCCAAAGAGGTTGTAACATTTGCAAAAACCCAATAGTAGTCACCATTTTTACATCTGTTTTTCACATATGCATTTATAAATGACTTCTCTTTAAGTCTATCCCACAAAAGCTGGAACACTACAGCAGGCATATCTTCATGTCGCAAAATATTGTGTGGAGCATTTAGAAGCTCTTTTTCAGAGTAACCTGACATTTTAATAAATGTCTCATTACCATATGTTATGCGACCTTTCAAATCCGTTTTTGAAACGATAAAATCATCTGCATTCATCTCAATCTGCATCACAAACCCCGTTTATAATATATGTTAAAGTAATTATACCTAAACTTTCTAGCACAAATGTGACATCAACTTTGTGTTAATTTTTTAAAGAAGTTCATCTCATGCTTTCGTAAAATACGAATCATATTTGTTGAGCCTTCAACTCCTACAGGGTCACCGGCTGTCAATATATAACTTTTATCTAAATGCAATACCTTTCGCTCTAAACCCTGAATGATAACTTCATGCATCATTTGACCCACAGACTCTTTTGTAACCATAAACGCAGGTACAACACCCCAGCATATAGTTAAAAATCGTGCTATTTTTTCATCATGTACCACTCCATAAATATCACGGCGAGGACGATATCGTGCAATTTTTTTAACAGAAGATCCTGAAGATGTGATCCCTATTATTCCCCATGCATCAGTATCTTCACATAGTTTTACAGCTGATTCGTTGATGCTGTCTGTTGCATCTCCCATTTCAAAGACAGAGATTTTATTAAACGGGTAGTTCTTCTCTGCCCCTTGAATAGCCTGCATCATTGTTTTAACTGCTAAAACAGGGTTATGTCCTACGGCACTCTCTTCAGAGAGCATAACCGCATCAGTTCCATCAAGTACTGCGTTTGCTATGTCACTAATCTCCGCACGGGTCGCTCTCTCTTGCGTTGTCATTGAGAGGAGCATCTGTGTTGCTGTTATTACAGGTTTTGAAGCTGCGTTTGCTTTTTTAATCAGAATTTTTTGTAGAGATGGGACTTCATAAAAGGGAACTTCAATCCCTAAGTCTCCGCGAGCAACCATAAGACCGTCACTCTCTTGGAGTATCTCATCTATATTTTCTATGGCATCAAACTTCTCTATCTTTGCAAAAAGCTGAACCTTACCACTGTTTTGAGTAACAATTTCTCTCGCGTTTTTCATATCGTTTGCATTTTGCACAAATGAGATAGCCATAAAGTCCACATCATTTTTAATACCCCACAAAATATCTTCTCTATCTTTTGCAGTTAATATATCAATGCCTAAGTGTGTATTTGGAAAATTCACTCCTTTTTTTGATGAGAGAACTCCGTTGTTATGTACCACTACTTTTACAGACTCAGGAGTGACTGCAACAACTTCTGTACTTATCATACCGTCACAAAGGTATATGTGTTCACCCAGTTCTATCTGTTCTAATACTTTGACTTGGTTTATACAGGTTTTATAACTACTCTGAGATGTTTTAGACCCTATAATGCTCTCTTTTACAAATTCGACAGTATCACCGTTTTTAAGCTCAAAAGACTCTTCTAGCTCTCCAACTCTAATTTTTGGTCCACTGATATCTTGCAGGACTCCGACAAAAAGACCAGTATTTTTTTCAGCTTGACGAATGCGCTGTAAAACTTCATAATGGTACTCATGCGAACCGTGTGAAAAGTTCAGACGAAAAACATTTACACCCGCATGCATAAGTTTTTCAATCATCTCTA
>JANTGV010000003.1 GCA_024762745.1 Sulfurimonas sp.
TTTAGTGTCGAGATTAAAAAAAATCTCTCTTAGCTTATTATTTATTCCTTTAATACATCTAGTTTTACTCGAGCTCTTTGCTTCTGCTTTTTATGTAGTATATTTTGTAGCTCTTGTTTTTATACTCTATCTTTTTAGGCTAAAAAGTGTTTTTTTATCAACCAAAACATGGCTATTCTCACTTATCTACTGGCTTGTAGTATACCTTCTGTTGCTCTTTTTTGAAGATGGCCTCTATGACCTCTATATAGATTTTAATTTAAGATTTACAATGAGTTACATATCCTATGAAGTATGTTGCATTTTAACTCTGTTACACCTTTTTATTTTATTTTTATTGGTATATAATAAAGAGAAATTATTTTAGGGATTTATATGTATATAGAAGATTTGAAGTTTTCGTTGTGGGCGGATTTTATTGAAAGAGACTACTTAGATAACGAATTTAAAGAACTTATAGCTAAAGGTATAGTAAATGGTGCTACTTCAAATCCGGCGATATTTAAAAACGCAATACTGAGTTCTCCAGCCTATAAAGAACAACTGGCAACACTCGAAGGATTGACTCCCAAAGAGAAGTATGAAGCAGTTGCGATTTATGATATCAAAAAAGCAGCTGATATACTTAAGCCACTTTACGACAAGGGTGATGATGGCTACGTCAGTATAGAAGTCGACCCTTTTCTCTGTGATGATACTGAGGCTACAGTTGCTGAGGGTAAAAGATTATACTCAGAGATAGGCCGAGAGAATGTCATGATAAAGGTTCCTGCTACGAAGGCGGGCTATGTAGCTATGAGAGAGCTTACTTCTGTTGGGATTCCTGTAAACGCAACGCTCATATTTAAAAAAGAACAAGCGATCTCTTGTGCAAATGCATTTAGAGAGGGTGTTCAAAAATATGGAAAAAGTGTTGCAACAGTTATTAGTATTTTTGTTAGCAGAATAGATGCAAAACTTGCTACTCTTGGAGTTAATGATTCACTTAGTGGAATTTATAACACCGCAGACATATATGCTGAGATAGAGTCTATGAAAGTTGATGGTTGTCGTGCTCTTTTTGCAAGTACCGGTATTAAAGATAAATCTCTCCCTGTTCACTATTATGTAGAGAAGCTTTTAGCTTATAATAGTGTTAATACAGCACCAATTGATACAATTATGGCTTATTATGAAAATGGAGCTAAGGATAAAGCTTTACCAATCTCACCCGATACAATCAGAGAACACTTTGAAAAGGTAAAGGTTGCGGGTATTGATTTTGATGATGTGCTCAATGAGCAAATAGTAGGTGGACTAAAAGCATTTAAAGATGCATTTAAAGATATTATGGAGTCGTTATGAGTAATGAAGTAGATGTAAGTAAATTAACCTTTGAACAGCTAAAAAAAGTTAGAATCTATCTTAAAAAGATGATTGAAATTGGGGGTTCTGACCTTCATATAAAAGCAAATTCTGTGGTTAGAGCACGTATTAACGGTAATATCGTACAGTTTTCAGGTGGGATATTCTCAAGAGAAGATGCGATTACCTTTGCCAAAGAGCTTTTAAAAGGAAGATACTCAGAGTTTGTTGAAAAAAAAGAGCTGGATCTTGTTTATCCATATGATGAGAGTAATCGTTTTCGTGTAAACATCTTCTTTCAGATGGATGGGGTATCAGCAGTTTTTCGTGTGATTCCTGTAAAGATTCCTACATTTGAGGAACTTCATTTACCTGAAGTACTTAAAAGGTTTACTAAAATAGAGAGAGGTTTGGTACTTGTTACCGGCGTAACAGGTAGTGGTAAATCAACAACCTTGGCGACACTTATAAACGAGATAAACAAGCATAAAAAGAAACATATTATTACTATTGAAGATCCAATTGAGTTTGTTCATAAAGATAGAGGTTGTATCATAAATCAGCGTTCAGTTGGACAAGATACTCTCTCTTTTGGTACGGCACTTAGAGCTGCACTTCGTGAGGATCCAGATATTATTTTAGTTGGGGAGATGAGGGATAAAGAGACTATTAACCTTGCCCTTCATGCGGCAGATACAGGACACCTTGTTTTCTCAACTCTACACACTATTGATGCAAAAGAGACCATAAATCGTATTATTGCTCAGTTTCCTACAGATGAGCAGAATCGTGTAAGACTCTCTGTGGCAGGTGTTATTCAAGGTGTTGTATCTCAAAGACTTATTCCTACAGTTGATGGTGGTCGTCGGGCAGCTATGGAGATTATGTTGCGTACTCCAACTATTGAGAAATTGATTATGGAAAACCGTGACTTTGAGATTAGAGATGCTATTGAAGCTGGTCGTGAGCACTATAAGTCTCAAAGTTTTGATCAGTCGATACTAGAGATGTATTTGGATAAAACTATTTCAAAAGAGCAGGCAATGGAAAATGCAACAAGTGCCTCAGATTTAGAGCTTAAAATAAACGGACTTTCAAGTGGAAAAATTACGAGTACTCCTAAACAAGAGGGTGACTCTAGTAGTGACAGTGTTATTTCTGATGAAGATATCTTTGAATTAAAGTAGATTTTAAATAATAAGTGGGTAGAATTGCGCCTATTTTAATTTAAGGATTTAATATGTTAGAAGGCATAATTAGAGAGAGTACTGGTAAAAAGGCTGTTAAAGCTTTACGCCGAGATGGTTATCTGATTGCGAATATTTACGGAAAAGGGCTTGAGAATATCAATGCTGCGTTTAAAATGAACGAATACATCCGTACAGTTCGTAACAAAGATACTTTAGCGTTCCCAATAAGCGTGAATGGTAAAGAGATGAATGTTGTTGTCCAATCATATGAATCTCAAGCAGTTACAGGTAATCTTTTACATGTTGATTTAATGGTAGCACAACCTGGTGTTGTAACTACTTATAATGTACCAGTTGTACCAGTTGGTGAGGCAATAGGTCTTAAAAATAAAGGTCTTGTTCACATGGCTAAAGCTCGCTTAACTGTAAAAGCAGCTATCGAGAATGTACCAAACAGTATTGAAATCGATGTTTCTCCTATGGATACAGGTGACTCTAGACTAGTACGTGATTTAGAAGAGATTCCGAATGTTACTATCTTAGATGCTGACCGTGTAGCACTAGTAAGTATTATTAAAGCTAAATAATCATGCTTATAGTCGGACTAGGGAACCCTGGCCCGACCTATGAAAAAACTCGCCATAATATAGGTTTTCTTGTTGTAGATGAACTTATAAAACGGCACAATGCACAAAAACTCTCCTCTTCATCATTTCAAGGTGAACTTTATAAATTTTCAAATCATTTTTTATTAAAACCACTTACATTTATGAACCTCTCTGGTAACTCTATTGCTGCTGTAAAAAAGTTTTATAAGGTTGAAGAAGTTGTTGTAATACATGATGATTTAGATCTTCCCTTTGGAACTCTGCGTTTTAAACACGGAGGTGGACATGGCGGACACAATGGACTAAGGTCTACTGATGAGAAAATATCACGCGAGTATACCAGAGTACGTATGGGAATCGGCAAGCCAGAGCATAAAGGAGAAGTATCCTCCTATGTTTTAAGTGAGTTTAACGAAGATGAGTCAAAGCATTTGGATGATTGGATAGCACACACTTGTGAAGCAGTTGAATTTTTCCTTGAAAATTCATTAGAAGATACAAGTTCCAAGCACACAATTAAAAAATTTCAGCTAAAATAGCGTTATGTTAGCCTTTAAATATATCGCTCTGCACTATATTAAATATTTTTTAGTTATACTCATCGCTCTAGTGATGTTTATGGTTGGTTTTGACTATATGGAGAATGCTGAAAAGCTCTCTAAATCAGCCAACTTATTACTGATCTATTTAGTTTATAAATCCTTTTTTGCTATAGAAACACTCCTTCCCTTGGCACTTGTTTTTGGAATGATAACGACTAAGATATTTTTAATCCGCTCAAATGCACTAGTCTCATTTTATTCACTGGGGTATTCAAGGGTTGATATTTTACGCCCCTTTGTCGTAGTCTCAAGTTCTCTGATTGTCCTTTTTATTACTTTGCACTCCATTCCAAGTTTTTCACGTGCGGATGAATTTTCAATAAATATACGCAATAATGCACAGTATCTTAGCCCCACAAGAGACCTTTTTTTCACCTATAAAGGGCAGTATGTTTACTTCTCTAAAATGTTACCTCTAGTTGAAAAAGCTGAAGGAATACGGGTGTTTAAAGTTAAAGAGGGTTCTTTAAAAGAGGTACTTGTAGCAAAAGAGGCAGTTTATAGAGATGATTTTTGGCATATAAAAGAGGCAGATATTATTGTCAAACCTGATGATTTAAGCTTTGCTTCTTTGGGAATCGAAGTTGATGAATCTCAAGAGTTAAATATTCTAGAGGGCTTTAGACCAAAAATGCTTGACCAGGTTTATGAGGGAAAAGTTAACTTTACAATCAAAGATGCAATAGATGCTATGATACTTTTAGAGGGACAAGATATCAACACAAATAGTATCAAAGGGGCACTCTATAAAATTTTTATCTATCCATTTTTTGTCCCTTGTTTAATTGTAATTATCTTCTTTTTTGTGCCAATTAGTGTACGCTTTTTAAATGTTTCACTCTTTAGTTTTGCTGCAATTCTCTCAACACTCTTGATATGGGGAGTTCTTTTTATGCTCATTGAGTTGTCAAATAATAAAACAATTCCTAGTGAAGTAGGAGTTATAGCACCAGTTTTTTTACTCTTTTTATTGGCGATGAGGCAGTGGAGAAAGTATCGATTAGTAAGGTCTTAGGCGATTATAAGCACTTTTTAGATAGAATCATTTAAAAATATTTTTGGAAATTTTAGATGATTAATTTTAAAGAGTTAGCGCGTGAATATAAAACGCCACTTTATGTATATGACTTAGATTATATGAGTGCACAGTTTGAAGAGCTAAAGAGTGCATTTAAGGGTAGAAAATCAATAATCGCTTATGCTGTTAAAGCAAACTCAAACCTTAGTGTTGTCCAACATTTTGCAAAAATGGGTTCTGGTGCAGACTGTGTTTCTATTGGTGAAGTTCGTCGTGCATTTCTAGCAGGGATTCCAGCATATAAGATTATTTTTTCTGGTGTTGGAAAGAGTGATGACGAGATTCGTGAAGCGATTGAAAAAGATATTCTTTATATCAACGTAGAGAGTGAAGCTGAACTTGGACGTGTTGAGATGATAGCACGTGAGTTAAAAGCGAAATCCCGTATCAGTATTAGAGTAAATCCAAATATTGATCCACAAACACACCCCTATATTTCTACAGGCTTACACGACAATAAATTTGGAGTAGATCTCTCTACTGCAAAACGCATGTATATCATGGCGAATAATTCTGAATATTTAGACCCAGTTGGGATTCATTTTCATATAGGTTCTCAACTGACAGAGCTTCAGCCTATTCGTGAGTCTGCAGAGATTGTAGCAGATTTAGTACGTTCACTAGAAGGTATCAACATAGAACTTAAGTTTTTTGATATTGGTGGCGGACTTGGAATAAAGTATGACAGTGAGACAACAATCAAACCATACGATTACGCTCAAGCAATACTAGGGACTTTAACAGCACTTGACCTAACTATTTTATGTGAACCAGGAAGATTTTTAACGGCAAACGCAGGATACTTTTTGACTAAAGTTCTGTACGAGAAGCAAAATGGTGAGAAGAAGTTCGTAGTAGTTGACGGTGCAATGAATGATTTATTACGCCCATCACTCTACAGTGCTTATCACAAAATAGAAGCTATCACAGAATCAAAGAGTGATGAAAGAGCGGTTGATATTGTTGGTCCTGTTTGCGAAAGTGGAGACTTTTTTGCAAAAGACTATCCTTTGCCCGAATTAGAACATAATGACTTACTTGTGATACATAGTGCAGGAGCTTATGGTTTTGGTATGGGTAGTAACTATAATACACGTGGACGTAGTGCTGAAATTGCTGTTAAAGATGGTCAATCAAGAGTGATTCGTAAACGTGAAGAATTTGAAGATTTAATTGCATTAGAGCAAGAGTTTTTGGAGGGCTAAATTGTACTTCATAGATGTTCAAGGCACTCTGATTAGTGATATTGATAAATCTCCCATTCGTGGTAGTGTTGCGTTTATTGATAAACTCAATAAAAGCCATACCCCCTATATGATTGTTACAAATAACACGAAAAAATCTTCACAGGATTTTTACAGATACTTGAACTCCATAGGTTTTAATTTTTCTTTTGATAATTATATAGACCCTTTAATGCTTCTTGAAACTCATGTAGAAAAAGATGCAGTAGCAGCTTATGGTGCAAAAGAGTTTTTAGAGACTTTAGAAAAAATGGATTACAAGTTAAACTATGAAAATCCTAGAACTGTTCTAGTGGCGATAAAGGAAGATTTTACTTCAGACGAGTATGCTCAGATGATAGACTTCATACTCTCAGGTGCATCTCTGGTGGGAATGCATGAGACATCTATTTATGCAAAAAACAACAAGCGTTATCCTGGTGTTGGTGCAGTATTAAAACTTTTGGAGTTTGCAACATCTTGTTCTTATACAGTGGTTGGCAAACCGAGTGAGGCTTTTTACAGTGAATCATTAAAAAGACTTCAGCAGCAGAATCCAGAGAGTAGATTTGAAGATATTACAATGATAAGTGATGATGTCAAGGGTGACTTGGGCGGAGCAAAAGAGTTAGGGATTAAAACTATTTTTGTAACGAGTGGAAAGTACAAAAGTGCAGATGAGATAGTTCCATTTTTAAAAGAAGAACTTAAACCTGATTTTGTGTATGCAGATATGCAAGAAATTTTAGAGCAAGAGAAGGCGGAGATGAGATAATGCAGACTTTAGAAGATTGTAGAAACGCAATAGATGCACTTGATAATGAGATACTCGAACTACTCAACAGACGTATGAAAGTTGTTGAGAGAGTTGGTGAGATAAAACATGATACTGGAACTGCAGTTTATAGACCTGAGCGTGAAAAAGAGATTATTGACAGGTTGACAAAACTCTCTTTGAAGAGTGGAGGCGTTCTTAATGAGGGTGCCATTGAAGCTATTTTTTTAGAGGTTTTTGCAGTTTCACGTAACCTTGAGCTTCCTGAGCGTATAGCTTATCTTGGACCTGAAGGTAGTTTTACTCACCAAGCTGCAGAGAGCCGTTTTGGCGGTATGAGTGATTACCTATCATTAGGTTCAATCCATTCTGTCTTTAAAACACTTGAGGCTGGACGCGCTAAGTTTGGTGTTGTCCCCATAGAGAACTCTCGAGATGGAATAGTAGGTGAGACTCTGGATCTACTTGCTAAAAGTAATGTGAAAATTGTTGCTGAACTTTACATGCCAATTCATATGGCTTTTGCTACAAAGGCAAGAAAGTTAGAGGATATCACGAAGATATACTCAAAAGATAAAGGGTTTGGACAGTGTAGAGAGTTTTTATCTCAGCATGGTTTTTTAAATATTGAACAAATTCCAGTGGAGTCAACTGCAAAAGCAGCAATCCTTGCAGCAGAAGATCCAACTGCAGGTGCGATTTGTGCGCATATAGCGGCAAAACTTTATGGCGTACCAACTATGTTTGAAAACATTGAGGATGAGCATGACAGCTTGACTCGTTTTGTAATACTTAGTGACTTTAAAAATTTACCGAGTGAGCACGACAAGACATCTATTTTAGTCCGTTTAAAAGACGCAGTTGAAGCGGGATCACTTGTGCATTTTTTACAGGATTTTGATGATGAGAAGATAAACCTCTCAAAAATCGAATCACGTCCATCAAAGGACAAGGGTGGTTTTGGTTACTGGTTCTATATAGATTTTTATGGACACATAGATGATGAAAAAATACAGAGAGTACTTTCAAAGCATGTTGGTGAAGTTACATGGCTTGGTAGTTATGTAAAAGGCGAAGACTAAGATAATGGCTAAATATAAATGGCTTGGTAGTTATGTAAAAGGCGAGGATTAAAGCGTTGAATTTTAATAAAAAATTAAAAGATATAAAAACATATGAGGCTGGAAAGCCCATAGAACTAGTAGTCCGTGAGTTTGGTATTGAACCAAAAGATATTATCAAGCTTGCATCAAATGAAAACCCTCATGGATGTTCCCTGAAAGTACAAAACGCAGTAAGCAGTATAGTTTCGAACATGGCACTCTATCCTGATGATTCGATGATGAAACTTAAAGATGCTCTTCAAAATAGATTTAATATTAAAGATGAAAACCTTATAATTGGAAGTGGAAGTGATCAGATAATTGAATTTTTGATGCATGCAAAAGCAGATTCAAACTCTAAAATATTAATAAACAGTGTAACTTTTGCAATGTATGAGATTTATGCAAAACATGTAGGTGCAGAGGTTGTAAGAACAGAGTCCCAAGAACATAATTTAGAAGAGTTTTATGAACTTTATAAAAGTGAAAACCCTGATATAATATTTTTATGTACTCCAAATAATCCAACAGGTGATGCAATAAACGCGGAAGATATGTTTGAGTTTATTGCGAAAATTGGTAAAGATACCTTAGTGGTTGTAGATGGTGCGTATATGGAGTATGCTGCGTTTAAAGACAAATCTAAAAAAGTAGAGCCAAAAGCATTGGTAGAGAAGTTTGAAAATGTTATCTATCTGGGGACATTTTCAAAAGCCTACGGTCTTGGTGGAATGAGAGTCGGATATGGAATTTCTAATGCTAAAATAATCAAAGAGCTTTATAAACTTCGTCCTCCATTTAATATCACAACACTTTCACTTGAAGCTGCTAGTGTTGCACTTGATGATGAAGACTTTGTAAATAAATGTATCGCTGACTGTTTTGATGAGATGAAACGCTATGAAGAGTTTGCAAAGAACAAAAAAATAGATATAATAGAGAGCTATACAAATTTTGTTACATTATGTCTAAATTCTAATCAAGATTCAAAAAGTTTAGCAGATGATTTATTGAAACAGGGAATGATTGTTCGTGATTTAAGTGGTTACGGTATGAATGCAATACGTGTAACAGTTGGTAAAAAAGAGCAGAACAGCCGTTTCTTTGAGCTGATGGAAAAATTAATATAAAAGAATGAGAAGTTAATGGATTTTAAAGTACTTTTTTCACAGTTAGTTGTTCTTTATGCAAAGCTGACAAAGCAGCAAAAGGCGATTATAGCTGTTGCGATCGTAGGAATAGTAGCGTTTTTACTATTTTTAGTAGTCTATACGACGCAAAAAAGTCTTCCAAACAAATATGAAGTTCTATTTGATTCATTAAGTTCATCAGATGCTGCAAAAGTTGTTGAGCAGCTTGAAAAAGAGGGTATTGATTATAAGTTAGAAGCAAATAATGTGATTAAAGTACCAAAAGATGTAGTCTATAAGCAGAGAATATCTATCGCTTCACTTGGTATTCCAAAAGATAACGGTGTAGGTTTTGAGCTTTTTGATAACCAAGAGTTCGGAGCTACAAGTTTCGATCAAAAAATAAAACATCTTCGTGCACTTGAAGGTGAACTCTCCCGTACAATTAATGCATTGTCACCTATAGAGTCTGCATCAGTCAGTTTAGCCCTGCCTAAAGAGACACTTTTCGTCTCAAAACAGGCCGATCCTACAGCATCTGTTATGGTGCAGCTTGTAGATGGAAGAAGCCTTTCATCTAAGCAGATAAGAGGTATTAAAAACCTTGTTGCTGCAGCAGTATCAAAAATGCAGGCATCAGATGTTATGCTTATTGATGGAGATGGTGAAACACTTGGTGATGAAGATGAGATGGCTCAAATGGGAGAGCTTTCAGCTGTTCAGCAGAAGTTTAAAAACAAAGAAGAGAAAAAGAGACAGAAGAAGATTATTCAAGTCGTATCACCTTTTGTAGGTGGTGAAGACAAGGTCGTTGCACAGGTTACTATAGAGTATGATTTCTCCATAAAAAATTCAACAAGTGAAGTTTTTGATCCTGAAAATGTTGTAAGAAGTGAACAGATTAGTGAAGAGAAACGTGAAGGGAGTTCTCCTGAAGTTGTTGGAGGAGTTCCAGGAACTGTGAGTAACATTGGACCGGTGCAAGGACTTTCTGATAGTAAGAGTAGTGAGAAGTATGAAAAAAATAGTGGTACAACAAACTATGAAGTTGGTAAAACTGTATCAACAACTAAGAGTCAGTTTGCACGAATAAAAAGAATAACTGCCGCTGTTATGGTAGATGGAAAATATAAGTATAAGTTAGCTGAAGATGGCACACCAACAGAGGAACTTGAGTACCAGTCACTTGATGATACAGATCTTCAAGCACTTAACTCTTTAGTAAGTCAGTCTATCGGAATTGATAAAACGAGAGGGGATGAAATCTCTGTTCAGAATTTACAGTTTAAAAGAGACAATAGCGATAAAACTCCAGATGGAGTTACTCAGGCAGTAGCCTTTAGCGAGACTTATTTAGCGCCTTTCTCTGGCTTATTTAAATACTTGTTTGTTCTTATATTGCTTTTTATCGTTTATAAAAAAGTTATTGTTCCGTTTGCAGAGCGTATGCTTGAGGTCTCTAAAGAGGATGAGGAGATGAGTAAACCTGTATTGGAAATAGACGATGACGAGGATGAAGATTTAGTACAAAAAGTTCAGGATATGCGCAAGAAGGTTGAAGACCAGCTTGGGGTTGGACAAGGATTTAATGAAGATGAACTCAAGTATGAAGTCATCCTTGATAAGGTAAGAACAATGTCTGAAGATTCACCTGAAGAGATAGCTGCACTGCTTCAAGCACTTTTAACCGAAGAAGCAGAAAATGCAAACACTGCAAAAGGCTAGGGAGGAATAGATGGCAAATTTAAATCCACAGCAGCAAGCACTTTTGGACGAGATGAATATGTCAGAAAAAATTGCAATACTTTTACTTCAACTTGGTGAAGATGCAACATCAGCGATTTTTTCAAATATGAATGTTGAGTCTATAACAGAGGTCTCAAAATACATTGCTAGTAACTCAACTATAGACAGATCCCTTGCAACAGCAATCCTGGAAGAGTTCCATGCTATTTTTCAATCTGGTCAGTATCTTACTTCAGGTGGTATGGAGTATGCGAGAGAACTTCTCTATAGAACTCTTGGTCCAGAAGAGGCTAAAAAGGTTTTAGATAAGCTTTCAAAAAGCATGCAGAATACTCAAAATTTTGCTTATCTTTCTAAAATTAAGCCTCAACAACTCTCAGACTTCATTGTAAATGAGCATCCACAAACTATCGCTCTTATTTTAGCACATATGGATGCAAGTGAAGCTGCGGATACTATACAGTTCTTTCCAGATGATTTGAGAAGTGAAGTAGCGATGAGAATGGCAAAACTCGGTGATATCTCACCTTCTGTAATTAAAAGAGTTTCAGCGGTTCTTGAGTCTAAACTTGAATCTCTCGCTTCATACAAAGTTGAAGTTGGTGGAACACGTGCTGTTGCAGATATCTTCAACCGTCTTGGCGCTAAGTCGTCTAAATCAACACTTGCTACGATTGAACAGGTAGATGAAGAGTTGGCGACACTTATCAAAGATATGATGTTTACTTTTGAAGATATGGTTACACTGGATAAAAATGCAATTACTGAGGTACTAAAAGCTGCAGATAAAGCTGAGCTTATGTTAGCTCTTAAATCTTCACCAGAAGAACTCAAAGAGAAGTTCTTCTCTGCGATGAGTGAGAGAGCGAGAGAAGCATTTGAAGAGGAGATGCAGTTCCTTGGCGCTGTTAAGATGAAAGATGTTGAAGCGGCTCAAAGAAAAATTGTTGAGTCTGTAAATGCCCTTGCAGAAGCTGGAACTATCCAGATGGGTTCAACTGAAGAGATGATTGAGTAGTTATGGCAACAGTAATATCAAATGACTCAGTTGCAATGCACAGTGTTAATAAATACAATTTTAAAATTATAGCTTTAGGCTCAAATACAAATGAAGATACTCAAGAGAGTACGTCAAGCTTAGTCCCAGAGGAACATACTCCAGAGGAGAATACTCAGGTGCATTCTACTGATATCGACTCAAGTGAATTAAGTACGACCTCAAAAGACTCCTTGATTGAGTCCTTGATGAAAAAGACTGATGATATGTCATCAAACTTTATTAAACTTCAGATGAAATTAGAGGCTAAAGAAGAAGAGTATAAGCTAGAATTAGAAAAAGCTAAAGAGGGCGCTTTTAATGAAGGTATGCAAGCAGGAAAAGCAAAAGCTATAGAGGATGGAGACGTTGAGATAGGTGATGCAATAAAACAGTTCTCATCATCGGTTAAAAAGTTAGAAGAGAGTTCAAACAGTTTTGCAACTGCACTAGAGAGTGTCAAGGGCGAGTTGATTACAGCTGCATTGGATATAGCTAAAGAGGTTGTAGGTATAGAGTTGAGTAGTAACTCTGCTGAAGTTGCCAAAACTCTCTCAGATGAACTTATAAAAGAGTTACAGAGCGCATCTAAGGTGACACTGAAAGTTAATCCTAAAGATCATGGTGTATTATCTGAACATGTAGGTTCATTGGAGCATGTAGAAGTTGTTTCAGATAGTGCAATTAGTCAAGGTGGGGTTATCGCAATAAGTGATGCTGGAAATATAGACGCAGAAATTTCAAAAAGATTTGAGAGAGTTAAAAAAGCTGTTTTAAGTGAATAGGATAAGTTCCTAACCATACATAACCACAACTTCAGAAGCTTAAAAAAAGGGCTAATGCAAGGCAAAGATTTGAAGAAGCTACAAGTAGCTTCAAAGATTTTTAACGAAGCAGTAGCCCTTTTTTTAAACTTCCCTTTGGGCGAATAAGTAAATAGCCCTATTGCGTCGTTAGATTCATTTGAACTAGCTAAACTAGTCCTTCATAAATCTGTCTAGCACTAGAACTATTTACTTATCGCTGAAATTGGGGTTATGTATGGTTAGGAACTTGTAAATGAATATTAAGTCAAAATCTATAGAAGAGTTAGAGACTCTTTGTTGTGATATAAGAGAAGAAATTTTAAGAGTTGTAAGTAAAAATGGTGGACACCTAAGTTCTACTTTAGGTGCTACAGAGCTTATTGTAGCGATGCACAAGGTGTTTGATTCTAAAAAAGACCCTTTTATTTTTGATGTTTCTCATCAATCCTATGCGCATAAACTATTGACTCAAGATTGGAATAAGTTTGACACGCTTCGTCAATTTAAAGGTATGTGTGGATACACAAAACCGAGTGAGAGTGATGATGACTATTTTGTTGCTGGACATAGCTCAACTTCAATCTCTTTAGGTGTAGGTGCCGCAAAAGCTATTGCCCTTAAAGGTGAGCAAGAAGAGAGAGTTCCCGTTGTAATGATTGGTGATGGCTCTATGACTGCTGGTATGGTCTATGAAGCACTTAATGAGTTAGGTGATAGAAAATATCCAATGGTGATTATCCTCAATGATAATGAGATGAGTATCGCTAAACCGATTGGTGCCGTAAGTAGAATGCTGAGTTCGGCTATGGCTTCTCCATTTTATCAAAGGTTTAAAAAGACAACTGAGAATTTTGTAGATAATTTTGGTGATGGTGCCCACTATATTGCTAAACGTATGGAAGAGGGGTTAAAACTTATTACTCCGGGAATTATGTTTGAAGAGATGGGCATAAATTACATCGGTCCTGTTGATGGACACAATTTATCGCAACTCATAGAGATACTCGAGACTGCTAAGAAAATGGGTCAACCGGTCATAATCCATGCACAAACATTGAAGGGTAAGGGTTATGATATTGCTGAGGGTAAAGAAGAGAAGTGGCATGGTGTCGGTCCTTTTGATTTAAGTAATGGAAATAGTTCTAAAAAGAGTTCACTTAAGAGCGCTACACAAATCTATACAGAATCTTTAATGCATTTAGCAAAGAGCAATGAAAAAATAGTTGGTGCAACAGCTGCAATGCCAAGTGGAACAGGTCTAAGTGATCTGATAGAGACATATCCAGATAGGTTTTGGGATGTTGCAATAGCAGAGCAGCATGCAGTTACTTCTATGGCAGCATTAGCAAAAGAGGGTTTTAAACCTTTTTGTACAATCTATTCGACGTTTCTACAGCGTGGGTATGATCAGGTTATTCATGATACTTGTTTAATGGACTTACCAGTTGTTTTTGCACTTGACAGAGCTGGTATAGTGGGCGAGGATGGAGAAACGCACCAAGGTGTTTTTGATATCTCTTTCTTACGTGCAATCCCAAATATGACACTTTTCGCACCACGTGATGAGAAGTCATTTCATCAAGCTATGGCGTTTGCTGCTGAGTATGAACACCCATGCTCACTGAGGTATCCAAGAGGTTCATTTCGAGAGACAGATTTACCAGAGTCTACTGCGTTTGAGTTGGCAAAGTCACAACTCTTGCGTTCTAGTGAAAGTGATATCCTTTTTATCGGTTATGGTAATGGAGTTGGCCGTGCATATGAAACAGCAGAGTTGATGAGTGATGATGTAAGTCTTTTAGATCTGCGTTTTGTTAAACCTTTAGATAAAGAGATGTTAGGAAATATGGCTCAGAAACACAAAAAATGGTTCGTATTTTCTGATAGTGCTAAGATGGGTGGTGTAGGCTCTGCTATTTCAGAATTTTTAGCTGACAACAAAATAATCGATGTAGAAGTTACAAGTTTTGAGTATAGTGACGATTTTATAACGCATGGAAATACAAAACTTGTCGAAGAATCACTGGGACTCTTACCAGAACAGTTGGCGCTAAAAGTAAAAGAGTTAATCTAACTTTATAATACCGCAGAATCTGCCGGTAACACCGTCAGCTCTGTATGAGAAGTATTTGTCACTATTACAGCAGGTACACTCTTTAGAGATATCTATATTATCCTCTTTTATACCAAAGTCGATTAATTGTTTTTGAAGTATTTGACTAATATCCAGATGGTAGCTAGTCTCTTTTTTATCTATAGCATATCCAACTCCTCTCTCTTTAGCCTCCTCATATATTTCAGCTCCAACCTCATAACAGCATTTACCAATACTAGCACCTATGACGACATATATATCATCAGTTTCTGACTTGTAGTTTTTTACAAAAGAGTTAAGAACGTTTGTAATTATATTTTTAAAGGCACCTTGACGGCCAGCGTGTGCAACCGCTATAACCTTACGTTTAGCATCATAAAAAAGTATGGGAGAGCAGTCGGCTGCCATAACCATAAGAGGAGTATTTAGTCTATCAGTAATAAGTGCATCGCAAGTTGGTGGAGTCGTAAAGGTATCATCTTCTGCTACAATATGTACAATGTCAGAGTGAATCTGTTTCATATGAATAAGTTTATCTTTAGTGTATGACAACTCTTTGGCCAGTAGGAGATGGTTTTTTTCAACATTACCGACTCTGTCTTCTACATGAAACGCAAGGTTTAAAGAGTCATAAGGTTTTGGACTTACCCCACCATCCTTAGTCGTAAAGGCATGTGTAAGGTTTGTAAACCTTTTTAATAAATCTGTTTGATAAATTTTCATATAATCATTATAACAAATTAAAAGGCTTGTATTGAGTAAACTAAGTAGATATTCCGTTACACTTGATGGTTCAAGTGTTGAGGAAAAACGTGAGGAGATAAGAGAACACTTTTATAACACTTATGAGCTTTTCGAAAAAGTTTTTGAAGTTTTAAAGAGTGATGAAGTGTTTTATGCAAAATCGGAACCAACCCGTCATCCGATGATTTTTTATTTTGGTCATACTGCCACTTTTTTCATAAATAAACTTATCAATATGAAGATAATTCAAAAGCGTATAAATCCTGATTTTGAGTCAATATTTGCAGT
>JANTGV010000004.1 GCA_024762745.1 Sulfurimonas sp.
TCTTGCTTAAAAGTTATATCTCCATCTTGAATAGAGTTTTTATTTGTAAGAGCATCAAAACATGGTTTCTTATCTAAACCTTTCACTACTGCGTTTGATATATCTGAGAGTTTAAAATAGGAGTGAAGCGCTTGTGTTAGCTTAAACTCTTTTGTATCTGCATTTATTGTTTTTAACTCCATAGTCAGTGTGTCCGAAATAGTAACTTTAAAAAGTAGTTCAAACTTATAGTTCCATAATTTAAGAGACTCTTTTGAGTGAGTTAAACGCAGTAGCACTTCTGTTGTATTAGCATCTATATCCTCACGTGAGACACATTCAAAGAGAGAAGTTCTTGCAAAACCATGCTGTGGAAGCTCTGGATTATTGAGTCCAAAAGATGGCCAGCAGATTGGTATGCCTCCTCTTATAGCTTTTCCTATCTCAAAGTCACTGACTTCACTTAACCAAAACAGATTCTCTTCGTCTGTACGTTTATACTCAAAAATATGAGCACCTTGCAGAGCAATCTTTGCAGTAGCAGAACTATTTTGTATCTCTAAATACTCAAATCCATTAGAAAGTTTTTTAAACTCAGTCATTAGATTTCCAAGAGCTTATTTTATGCCCTTTTATTGCGTAGAAGAAGATAACAAGATAACAGACAATTCCATAAAGATAGGTCTCTTGCATGTTGCCACTCACTTGTGCCATTTTTCCAAAGACTAGAGGAAGGAGAGCTCCACCAGCAATTGCCATGATAAGTAGTGCGCTCCCCTTTGCCGTGTGCCTTCCAAGCCCTTCAAGTGCCAAAGGCCATATAGTTGGCCATACAAGCGCATTTGCAAATCCAAGCAGAGCAACAAAGGTTATGGTATCTGGAAGTGTTGCTACTCCACTCCATCCCCATAAAACCTCTGATATAGTGTGGCTTGTTGTAGAGCTCAATGCAACTCCAAGTAAAAACAGAACTCCAAAAATTGATGAACCTACCAAAGCTTTTTCTTGGGATAGAAACTTAGGTATAAACGCAACACCTATTAAATAACCCAAAACCATAAAAAGCATCGTATATGAAGTGAGAGCAGTTGCGTTTGCTACATCTAAACTCTGTGCATAGAGGCCTATAGTATCTCCAGCGATTACTTCAATACCTACATAAAAGAAAAGAGCAACTGCACCTAAGACAACACGGGGAAAATGTAATATGGTATCTTTATCATAAATATCTTCTTCAAATTCCAACTCCGGAAGCGAAGAGAACTTAACAAGTGCCATCAATGCGGTAAGAACTATTGCCATTATGATGTATGGTTGGACTAAACGTTCTGCAAGAGAGTCTATATCTACTTGAGAGAGAGTCTCTGTAGAGCCAAGATTAGTAAAGATGAGCGCAGTAAAAAGAAGCGGAGCAAGCACTCCTGCACTTTTATTTATTAGTCCCATAATACTAATACGCATGGCAGCACTCTCTATTGGACCTACGAGAACTATATACGGATTTGATGCTGTTTGTAAGATTGTCAAACCTGTTCCAAGTGTAAAAAGGGCACCTAGAAACATTAGAAAATTTGCGTTTTGGGCTGCCGGAATAAAAAGCAGACTTCCAATGACCATCACAAAAAGACCCAGAGCCATCCCGTTTTTATACCCCGTTCTCTCAAGAACGTGAGCCATCGGAAGTGCCATAACTGTGTAGGCTATATAAAACGCAAAAGTTACAAAGAGTGCTTCAAACTCATTAAGTTCAAGAATCAACTTTAAAAAAGGGATGAGTGAGCCGTTAAGCCACGTTACAAAACCAAATATAAAGAAGAGAACTCCTATGATTATCATGGGAATCAGACTGGACTTATTTCGCATTACTCAATCCTTGCAGGTATTTTGCTACACCATCTTCATCATTTGTATGTGGGAGCACTATCTTCGCCTGATCTTTTACACCCTCTTGTGCATTTGCCATTGCAATTGAGGTGCCGGCCAACTCAAACATGCCAATATCGTTAAAGTTATCTCCAAAAACAGTTAATTTCTCTAAATCAAAGCCCATGTATTCACTCACACTCTGTATACCGTGTGACTTGTCTGCATTTTTATGTAATATAGTAAGAAAATAGCAACCAACATAAGCCTCTGGAGCTAAAATGTATTTTAACTCATCCCCAAACATATCTTCAATATGCTTTGCTAAATCCCTTAACAGGCTCTCTTCTCCCATATAAACAATTTTAAAGTTATCATCCATTGCTCGTATGTTTTTACACTCTTGCAGATTATCATCTTTAGCATATCTTTTAAGAACTTCACTTTGATGGATATTACAGATATCTGAATACAAAAAAGCCTCATTTAAATTACTATCCGCCAAAGCCAAGATAAAAGGGTATATACCAAATTTAGCTCCCTCATCTATAATGGAGTCCCCTACATCTTTATTTATAAACTTTGTGTCTATTATTTTTTTATCCATAGTTGCTATAAGAGCCCCATCAAGTAGAATCATAGGTGCGTTTATATGAATATCTTCCAAAAACTGTGCCGTTTTTTTGTAAGTTCTCGCAGTTGCAACACTCAAAATAGAGTCATGTTGCTTCGCATTCCAAATAGTTTTAGTATAATCGCTTATAGATAAGTCACTTCGTAAAAATGTGTGATCAAGATCTGTAATGTAAATATTTTTCATAAAAGAAGTATAGCAAAAGGGATATAAATGCTAAGAACTAAAGTTCAATGCAGGGAGGCACTAAATGCCGAGTCGTAAAGTAGCAGTTGTAACAGGTGCAAGTAGTGGGATTGGAAAAGCAATAACTGAGCGACTCTTATCTCTTGGGTATAAAGTAATTGGTATAAGTAGAACTATCACCAATGAGCACTTTGATAATCCTGCGTTTAGTGCCATACAAGCTGACCTTTCGAATGAAAAAGAGACGCTAAGGGTTTGCAACAGTTTAAAAAAAGAGAATATTTCCATGCTGGTAAACGCAGCAGGTTTTGGAAGATTTGAACCTCATGAAGAGCTAAACGCAAGGACTATTACAGATATGACATCTCTTAACCTAACTGCACCTATGCTTCTAACAAACGCAGTTCTCAGAGATTTAAAGAAAAATGATGGTTATCTCATCAACATCAATTCCATAGAAGCATTAAGGGCTAGTAAGTTTGCCGGAGTTTACTCAGCGACAAAGGCAGGACTCAAAGCATTTTCAGCCTCACTCTTTGAAGAGACAAGAAAAAGCGGACTTAGCATCACAAATATAAATCCAGATATGACAGAGAGTGCTTTTTATGATCAATTGCGTTTTGAGACGAGTAAAAAAGAGGATGAAAAGTTATTAGCCTTGGATATCGCAGATGCAGTGGAGCACATCCTAAATATGAGAAAAGGTGCAGTTGTTAGTGACTACACGCTAAGAAGTTTAAGATTTGGAATTTCTAAAAAATAAATTATGATTTGATGTCTAGTCCATTGGCTTTTGGTGCTTCTGTTGAACGTAAAAAATCAATATTTTTCTTTATCTGTTTCATAGAAGCAGAGGTTTCATCTTGAAGTTTGTAAACTAATTCTGTAGCTTCTTTTAAAAGGTACTTCGCTTCTTCCATATCCTCTATTTTTTCAAACTTTGGAGTTTCATCTAAAAGAGAGTTCAAACTATCTATATTTTTTTCGACTATCGCTATCTTAATTTTAGTTAACCACATCTGTAGTTTCTCTCCATGCCTCTAAAAGAGACTTGAACACATTATTCACTTCATCTATATGTTTAGGTTCATCATCAACAGCAGCACGAGAAAGTAGTTGTATTTCATAATTATATAGTCCTGAAAGATACATAGATATATCGCCCTCTTGTTTCATATCAAGTGTATTAATCAATTCAACAATTATAGCGGTAGAACGATTTATCCAGTAAAACTTCTTCTCAATATCTCCATCTTTTATAGCTCTTTTTGCCTGAGCGTTAAAACGAAGCACACCTTCATAAAGCATAGCTATAAGTTTCTCTGGTGACTCAATTCCTACGTTGTTTTGAGCATAAATGTTATAAGCAATATTAGGTGACATATCAAATCCTTTTTCATCATCTTTCATGCCAAGTACATCGACAAAATTTTTTTTTACTAAAGTCAAAACAAATAATATTTCTCTTAAAAATCATTCGACTAAATATTTTTCCCATTTGGACGATTTAGATGCTATACTTTGATATATAAAGGACTTGTTATGGCAGGAAGTATTAGCTCACTCGGTATCGGTTCCGGTGTACTAACATCAGACGTTATTGACCAACTTAAAGAAGCGGACGAATCTCGTATCGTTAAACCGATTGAGGATAAGATTACACGAAACAACCAGCAGCAGGAAGCTTATACTCTACTCTCTTCCCTTATGACGACCTTTAAAACCAGTGCTTCTGCATTGAGTTATGATACCATATTCGACAATAAGGTTGTTGATGTTGACGGAAAAGCAGAAGTGACTGTAAATCCAGGTGCGACAGTAGAGTCATTCACCCTAGAGACACTTGAACTTGCAAAAAAAGACATAACAAAACTAGGTGCCTTCAGCGATAAAACTTCAACACCTATAGCATCTGCTCCAGGTGTGCTCAAAATTAATAATTTTGAAATTGCTTACGATGAGACAACAACACTTGAAGATCTCGCCCAAGCTATTACTGATGAAGCTGGCAATTCTATCTCTGCTTCTATCTTACAAACAGGAGATGGTGAGTACGCTCTTGTTATCTCCTCAGTAGCAACTGGCGCCGACCAAGCATTAACAATTACTGATACAGATGATGGTACAAACGGAACTGGTTCTTTAAGCTCTATACTATTCGACCCATACGATGCCCTTACAAATCCATCTGGATACGAAAAAATACAGACTGCTACAGATGCTACATTTAAATATAATGGTATTACAACCACAAGAAGTACAAATGAGATTAGTGACTTTATTTTAGGAGTTGAAATAAAACTCAAAGAAGAGGGTGATTTTTCAAGAGTAGATGTTTCACAAAATACCGAATCGATTATTACAGAAATGCAACTGTTTGTCGAGAGCTATAATACACTTATCACTAACTTAAACGATATGACACTTAAAGATAAAGAGAGTGGTGCAGAGGGTGTATTTAATGGAGACTCATTTATAAAATCTATTGGAAGAGATTTAACAAAGACCATTACTGCTCTTAATGGTGACAATAACTCTTTGGTAAACTATGGGATTTCGCTAGATAGAAATGGAGTCATGAGTTTCGACTCAACAGAACTTGAAGCGAAGATGAGTAGCGACCCAGATGCTGTCAAACTCTATTTTACAGGTGGAGAAGATGAAAATGGCAATGAGACAATAGGTATATTTGAAAGTATCAATGAAAAACTTAACAGCTATACTGGATTTGGAAAGTTATTAAGTAGCTTTGAAGAAAACCTTAGAAACAGTGGAGAAAGTTTATCAGCTAGCTACCTGAGTGCTCAAGAATCCTTAGACACACGCTATGAAATTATGGCTAAAAGGTTTATTGCCTATGATGCCATTATCAGTAAAATAAACTCTCAATTCTCTTCACTTCAAATGATGATTGATGCGGAGGCTAATGCCAAATAAACTCTAGACTCATTGAAATACCTTTATAGGGTTACAATGGTATAAATTTTGCTCTAAATCCCTCAAAGGATTTTCATGCAAAATATAGAAGCTCAAGCCGTTCAAAACTACGAAAACAATATGAAGTTTTTCAAGCAATATAATGAAATTGTTTACAATAGAGTATTTGCATTAGAAGCACTTTTAAACAGTGAACAACTAACTCCAAAGTACGACCTTATTTATGAAAATAACTATTTTGATGTTTTAGAGTTACAAACCAATACAAGATTATATAACACTAACTCCACCGAATTTTCTCATTCAATAGTTAACAACATCTCTTTAACAAAAAATGACCAAAGTTTTCGAAGCAAGCGTAAAGTAAATTTTGATGATGAAACAGTTGAAATTATAAAAAATACAAACTCCTATACAACTTTTGCAGATACAGCAGAGATTTATAATCTATATAATACTAATATAACAGACTCCATGCATATGAACAAAATAGATAAGTTTATATTTTTGGGGATAGGGCTAGGACTCCAAATTCCATATGCAATTAAAAAGTTTGATTTAAAGGTTGTACTGCTTGTTGAAGATAACCTGGAATTATTTAGACTTTCACTCTTTACTCTAGACTACAAAAAAACTTTATCCGGAACAACAAGCTATTTCTCTGTCGGTGATACACTCATGGAGTTTCGTGCACGTTTTAATGGTTTTTATTCTGGATCATTCTTTAAAAACCAATACCTAAAGTTTCATATATTCTCTTCAGTATATGAAGAAAAAATCAAAGAAATTCAGGCTATTTTGATTGCAAGACCAGAAGCAACGTACTCTCATAATAGAATTTTAGAAAAAAGTAGTAAGGTTATTGATAACATAGCAAAAGAGTATAAATTTTTAGATTTAAGAAAAAAAGATGATACATTTTTTAAAGATAAGCCTTGGTTAGTGCTTGGTGCAGGGCCATCCCTACACAAGCAGGCTGAATGGATTGCCAAAAATAGTGAAAAATTCATTATTATAGCCGCGTTTACAGCACTCAATACCCTCAAACGTATTGGTGTCAAGCCAGATATTGCGGTCCAAGTTGATGAAAATGTTTACACCACACACGAAATGATTAAAAACTTTGGAGACACCTCCTTTTTGGATGATACTCTTCTGTTCTTTTCAGCATCTGTTTCACCAGAACTTATCCAAACATTTAAAAAAGAGAACATCTATTTTCATGAAGACAGAACAAAATATAAACTCTCAAAAAGTACATTAACGATCTCAAGTGTTGGAGACACCATTTATGCGTTATCACTCATCTATAACGCACCTGAAGTATATCTACTTGGAATTGATCTAGCTTTAAGTGATGATGGGCACACCCATTCACCTGATCACTTTAAAGCACGTATTGTTGAAAACAGTAAAACTGATGAAGATAATGACGACTTTCAACTGGACAATAGTACGATGAAAGTCAAAGGAAATTTTCAAGAAACTGTCAGAACTACACCACTTTTTACTCTCTCAATTCCAGTAATCAATCAGTTTACACAACGCTACAAATCAAATAATCAAATAGTTTATAATCTCTCTGATGGTTGTTATTTTGAACAAACCACTCCTTTAAAGGTTAATGATGTTCAAGTCGAAAAAAAAATTTCTAAACAAGCTATATACCAAGAGTTTAAAAAATACTTTGATGACACTTCAGAAACTCTACTAGGGCAAAAAGAAAAAGATGGAATTAGATGTAGAATAGCACAAATTTCTGATTACTATAATTATCTTATAGAGTTCGAAAATACTTCACATTCTAATGTATCTTTATTTTTGGAAAGTTTTACAACTATAGTAAACAAAATGACACGCCACGCCTGCCAATTCGAACTTAGAGATATTATGACTATCTATTTTATGAATACAAGTTCATATGTTGATGACTTTTTTAATACAAAAGAGATACAAAACCATAAAAAATTTACTAAGAAGTTCAAAAGTATTCTTACTAAAAACATAAGAAACATTATAAGTACATATGAAAAAGATTTAAAAAAGATAGAAAGCAAATAAAAGCACTCTAAAGAGCCTAAGCTCTTTAGAACTAAACACTAAGACTATTGTAACAATCTTAATACGTTTTGTTGAACAGCATTAGCCTGACTCATAGCATAAGAACCAGATTGAGCTAAGATGTTAAGTTTTGCAAAATTTGCACTCTCTGCTGCAAAGTCAACGTCACGGATTTGAGATTCCGCAGCTTGAACATTTACCTGAGTAACAGATATATTACGGATAGTAGATTCAAGTTGATTTTGAACAGATCCAATATCTGAACGAGTAGAATCTAAATCTTTTAGAGCATAATCGGCAATTGTAATTGCTAATTCAGCGCTTCTTCTTGTTGTTACATCAACAGTATCAAGGCTATTTGTTAAACCTGATGCCACTGCAGCTGCAGAAAGTGCAGTAGTTTTACCATCAGCAACACTATCACCTATAGTCATACCAGTCAATTCACCAGATGTATCGATACGAATACCATACTCTGGAACAGTAGATGTTGAACCAGTTGCTTCAACAATACTAGCACGTACATCAGCATTATCAAGTTGTGCTTGCTGATTAAATTTATCAACAACCGCTTGAGCTAACTCATAACCTTCTAGATCAGCACCAGAAGCAAACTGAATAGCCGATGTAGAAACTGTAGCAGTTGAACCATCAGCATTTACAACAGTAACACTTAATGATGCTGAAGCACCTGCTGAGTTGGCAGAACCACTTAATTTACTAAATCCAACTGATGTTTCACCTAAAGCAAATGTAGAAATTTGCGTAGTTTGCGCATCATCAATAGAAATTTTTACTGTTTCGCCAGAGTAAGCACCAATATGAAATGATTTGTTTTGAAAACCACCATTTAGAAGTGTTTGACCATTAAATGAAGTTGTTGAAGCAATATTTTGTGCCTCTTCCATTAGTCTGTCAATATCTGCTTGTATAGCTGTACGAGACTCTAGGTTTTGACCATCAGATGCAGCTTGAATTGATTTCGTTCTAATCGTATCAACAATTTTGATGTACTCATCTAACGCACCATCTGCCGTCTGTGTTACCCCAATTGCATCATTAGCATTTGCAATAGCTTGACCAAGACCTTGAGCTTGTTGACGAAGTGAATCGGCAATAGCCATACCAGAAGCGTCATCAGCCGCTTTGTTAATTCTAAGACCTGAACTTAACGAGTTAAGACTTTTGTCAAGACCTAAGTTTGTTTGAGTTGCATTTCTATGTGCGTTCATTGCCGCAATGTTTGTGTTAATTCTAAATCCCATAATAAATCCTTTTTGGGTTAGAGCCTTTCGCTCTAGTTAATTTGTATCTTTAGCATCCTTGCTTAGATGTTCATAATATCGGTACCTAAAAAAATAACTTTAGAAAATTTACAAACTTTTCTATTTTTTGCTATTTAAACTTTTTTTGATACACTTCCAAAACTAAAAACAATTACTATACTATATATAGGAAAACTATTTGAACTTAATTATTGTCGAGTCACCGGCTAAGGCTAAGACTATAAAGAACTTTTTAGGGAAGGGTTATGAGGTTATAGCTTCTAAGGGGCATATCCGTGATCTTCCTAAATCACGTTTTGGTATCACTGTTGATGAAGAGACTCACCATCTTGTCCCGAAATACAGCGTTGCCAAAGAAAACGCAGCTACAGTTAAAGAGATAAAGACTCTTGCTAAAAAAGCAGACACAATCTATATCGCGACCGATGAGGATCGTGAGGGAGAAGCTATCGGATGGCATATCGCTCATGCCATAAAAAAAGATCCTGAAGAGCTGCCTCGTATTGTTTTTCATGAAATTACCAAGTCTGCCATTAAACACGCACTCGAATCAGCTCGTAAAATAGATATGGACATGGTGAATGCTCAGCAAGCTCGTCGTATGCTTGACCGTGTTGTTGGTTATAAACTCTCACCTCTTTTAGCTTCTAAGATACAAAAAGGACTTTCAGGTGGACGTGTTCAGAGCTCAACGCTAAAACTTGTAGTAGACCGTGAACGTGAAATAAAGGCATTTATTCCTGTTGAATACTGGAGCATAGATACTGCGTTTAAGAAAGATATTGAAGCAAATCTTATTACCCATAAAGGTGATAAACTGACTAAAATGTCTATAGAGAACAAAACGCAGGCCGAAACTATCACTGCAAGTGCTAAAGCTGATGATTATGTTATATCTAAAATAGAGACAAAACAGAGAAAGAGTTCAACTCCTCCACCATTTATGACTTCAACTTTACAACAGACTGCCTCAAGTAAATTAGGCTTTACTCCTAAACGTACCATGATGGTTGCACAGGCACTCTATGAAGGTGTAAAAACACCTGATGGAACTTCAGGTGTTATTACCTACATGAGAACAGACTCCCTTAATTTAGCTTCCGAGGCTGTTACTGCAGTTCGTGGAATAATTGAGAATAGATTTGGTAAAAAGTATCTGCCAAAAGAACCAAAGACTTACAACAAAAAATCTAAAGGGGCTCAAGAAGCACACGAGGCTATACGCCCTACTATGCTTCACTTCACACCGGAAGTTGCACAAAGTTTTTTAAAAGCTGATGAGATCAAGCTATACCGTCTAATCTATGAGCGTTTTATGGCTTGTCAGATGGAAGATGCAAAATTTGAGCAACAAAGTATCATCTTTAAAGGGAATGAAAACGAGTTCAGAGCAAGTGGTCGAAAACTTATATTTGACGGTTTTTATGCTGTCACAGGAACTGAAGATAAAGATAAACTACTTCCTACTCTAAAAGAGGGTGACAAGGCTGAGATTCAGACTATTAAACCAGAGCAACACTTTACTGAGCCTCCATCTCGTTATTCTGAGGCGAGCCTAATCAAAAAACTTGAGGCCGAGGGAGTTGGTCGTCCATCTACTTATGCTCCGACTATTGCAACCTTAAGTGGTCGTACTTATGTGACAATTGAAAAAAAACAGATCATCCCAACTGAGATGGCGTTTACAGTTACTGAGATTTTAGAGAAAAACTTTGCAAATATTGTAGACATCTCATTTACTGCAAACATGGAAGAGAAGCTCGATGAAGTATCAGAGGGTGATGTAGATTGGCAAAAACTACTCTATGACTTCTACTTTCCGTTTATGGATCAAATTGCAGCAGGAAAAGAGAATATAGTCTCACTTAAACTTGCTAAACCACTTGGTCGTACATGTCCTAAATGTGGAGAGCATGAGTTACTGCTTCGTTCTGGTAGATTTGGTAACTTTATTGCTTGTAGCGGTTTTCCTAAGTGTAAATACACTGAACAGTGTGATGCTGAAGGAAACGCAGTAGAGAAAAAAGAGGAAACAGCAGACGAGAAGTGTGACAAATGCGGGAGTGATATGATAGTTAAAAATGGTCGTAACGGTCAATTTTTAGCTTGTAGTAACTACCCTGAGTGTAAAAATACAAAAAGTATAAATGTTGAAGAAAAGATTTCTGAGACACCTTGTCCTGATTGTGGTGGGACTATTAGTCTTAAAAACTCTCGCCGTGGACCTTTTTGGGGATGCAACAACTACCCTGAGTGTAAGTTTATCTCTAAGTTTGAACCGACAACTATTAAGTGTAAAGAAAAAGGCTGTCAAGGTGTTTTAGCACCTAGAACTTACAGAAATAAAGAGGTATATGAGTGTGTAAAATGTAAGGCTCGTACACCACGTGAAGAAGTGAAGTAAGCCATGTTTCAACAAAGCATTTTTACTTCAAACCTCGGAACAACCACAAAAGAAGAAAAATAATGAAAATTGGCATCATCTCCGATACACATACGAAAGTTGAACTCGCTCGTGATGCCATAAATATGCTCGTAGAAAATGGTGCAGAGTTTCTTATCCATGCTGGAGATATTGTCGAGGTAGAGATACTTGAAATGTTAAAAAACTCTGGCAAGAGATATATAGCAGTCTATGGCAACAATGATCCTCATCTTGTTCACTATCATAATAAGTATAATCTTGTTCAAGAGCCTCACTATTTTAAACTCGCAGATACAAAGTTTAAACTCATGCATCTCCCTTATTATATGTCTCCGGACTCTGAAATTGTAATTTTTGGACATACACACACCTTTGAATCAGATTTTAAAAGCGGTACACTCTTTTTAAACCCTGGTGAGGTCTGTGCTAGAAGTAAGCCTATCTCAGAGTGCGCTATGCTTGAGATTATGGATAGCGAGATTGAACTTGTATACTACTCAAAAGAGAAAAGTAGCAAAAAGTACAAAAAACAGAAATTTTCATACGAAAGAGAGTCTCATGAGTGAAAAAATATTTCTATGCTCTATCTGTAATATAAACAGCGGAACTTGTAAAGAGGATTGTAAATTCTGTTCTCAAAGTGTTCGATATAAAGCTGATATAGAGCGGTATAAACAAAAACCTATAGAAGAGATACAAAAAGAGGCCCTAACTGCTAGGGATAATGGAGCTTTAGGCTTTTGTCTTGTTACAGCGGATAAAGGTCTAAATGACAAAACCCTAGAGTTTGTATGTTCCGTCGCTAAAGCTGTAACTAAAGTTGCTCCAGAGCTGCGTTTAATTGCCTGTAACGGAACTGCTACGCTTGAACAACTTCTTGTTTTAAAAGAAGCAGGGATCAAAGCTTACAACCATAATCTTGAGACATCCGAGAACTTCTACAAAGAGATATGTACAACACATCCATGGTCTGAACGTTATGAAACCTGTCAAAATGTAAACAAGGCTGGTATGGTTCTTATCACTGGTGGAATCTTTGGTCTTGGTGAAACGCAAGAGGATAGAGTCTCAATGTTACAATCACTCGAGTCTCTAAACCCAACATCTGTGCCTATAAATTTTTACCACCATAACGAAGCACTGCAACTGCAGCCTAATCCTCTCAATGTAGATGAAGCTCTCTCACTAATAAAACTAACCAGAGAGATGATTCCAAATGCACAAAGAATAATGGTTGCAGGCGGACGCGAGCTTATGTTTGGTGAAAGACAGAGCGAGATTTTTCAAAACGGTGCAAACTCTATTGTTATTGGAAATTATCTCACAACAAGTGGTAGAGCTATGAATAAAGACTTAGATATGCTACAATCTCTTAATTTAGAAGTCGCCAAAACTGTAAAATAGGAGGAGAACTTTATGAGTGATAATATTGTACTTATAGTCACAATTTCACTTATTATTATGTTCTCTCCCTTTATTGCCAAAGGTTTAAAACTCCCGACTACGCCCATAGAGATTATTTTAGGTTCTATTCTCGGTTATGTGGGATTTTTACATAATGAACACCTCTTTGACTTAGTTGCCGAACTCGGTTTTTTATATCTAATGTTTATAGCCGGTACAGAAATTAATTTAAAAAATGTTCTCAAAACACCTTCGGCTCTGATGAAAAAAGTTATGCTGTACCTTGTCATTCTCTATGGCTTCTCCATTGCTTTTTCAATCTATTTTGATCTTGGAAAGATATTTATGGTACTCCTGCCACTTATCTCTGTTGGCCTTGTGGCAACACTATCCAAAGAGTATGGGAAAACAAGTTGGCTTGAACTCTCAATGACAGCAGGTGGTATTGGAGAGGTTGTCAGTATTGCGATTATCACTATAACAGCAGCGGCACTTCAATCTGGCTTCGGAATAGACCTCTTTAAGTCAATCATGGCCCTCATACTCTTTTTAATATTTATGTTTATACTCTTTCGTGCTATGCAGCTCATTTTTTGGTGGTTTCCAAAGGTATCTACTGCTCTTATGCCGCATGAAGACAATAAGGAACAGGATATAAGACTTTCAATGGGAATTTTCTTTCTCCTTGTAGGTGCTATGCTTTATCTACATCTCGAACTTGCGTTTGGTGCATTCTTAGCAGGGATATTTATACCTACCTTTTTTCAGCATAAACATGAACTTCCGGAAAAACTGGCATCTTACGGTTTTGGATTTTTAATACCAATCTTTTTTATTCATATCGGAAGTTCATTCAACCTCGAAGCACTTGGAATGGAGGGTCTTATCACTAAGGCTATTATTATTGCTGTTATGATGATAGTTATGAGAGTTCTTGCTTCACTTGTCTTTATCAAAGAACTCGGTTTTACAGATGCTATACTTATGGGCCTATCACACTCTATGCCTCTGACACTTCTTATCGCGATGGCTACACTCGCCTTTAGTGCAAACTCTATAGATCAACTCCACTACTACGCGTTTATCTTAGCTGCACTTTTTCAAGTCATAGGTGTTATGATTATAATCAAACTAATCAATAATCAAAAGGCGAAGGAGTTGGCATAATGAGCCGTTCTGTTTTATTGCAACTCGCACGTGATTCAATTCAAGAAGTACTTGAAGCAAAAAACAGTATCAATAAGGAGTCCCTTTTAAAAGAGCACCCTCTCCTTTTAGAAACAATTTTCTCAACTGTAAATATCTATATAGATAAGGAGCTTAGAGGCTCTTCAAGCTCAAAAAATCGGACTTCGCTTCTTGAGGGAATAATCATAAATGCAAAAAGAGCTGCCTTTGAAGATGTAAACTTCTTACCACTCTCAACCTCAGAGTACCTGCACTCTGAAATAGAGATAATTCTAGAGACCCCAGAGGGCAGTATCAGCGAAAGAGACCCTGCAATACTTGAAGAGAGTTAAAAGTCTAATTAAACTAGTTTCTCTGGAAACTTCGTCATAAATTTTTGAAGTTTTGGTGCTATAACTACTTGACAGTAGCCCTCTGAAGAGTGTCCAGCGTAATAATCTTGATGGTAATCCTCAGCAGGATATACCTCAGGTAACTGACTGACCTCTGTGACTATCTTCTCAGAAAAATCTGCTTGATGCTTTTTAATAGAGTCCATTATTATCGCTCTCTCTGCTTCATCTCTATAGTAAATAACTGAACGATACTGTGTTCCTCTGTCTGCTCCTTGAGCATTTAATGTTGTCGGGTCATGTATAACAAAAAAGATCTCTAAAAGTTCTTGAAGTGTGATAATTTCATCATCATAGGTGATATCTACAATCTCTGCATGACCACTTACACCAGTGCAAACACTCTGGTAAGAGGGATTTGGTCTATGTCCTCCTGCATATCCACTAACAGCAGACTTAACACCTTTTACACTTCTATAAACCGCTTCTATACACCAAAAACATCCACCACCAAGCACCACTCTCTTTTCCATTTTCCACCCTATAATAATTGTTTGTACGATTCGGCATTTAATGCCTCACTGCATTGAGTTTTAACTCTCATGTCCAATTATTACACAAAAATCTTGTGAAAATTCATTAAATTTTCTTTATCTCAAATAATTAAGTCCTAACAAAAATAAAAGCTTTATAATTAAATATTATAAGAAAAGTAAAAGGTATCTGTAATGCAAAAAAT
>JANTGV010000005.1 GCA_024762745.1 Sulfurimonas sp.
TTAGAGACTTCACCATCTACAAAAGAGAGTTGGATTAAAAATCCCATAAACTGCTGCTGTTTTGCCTTGTCGCGTTTAATGGCTCTTGCTAAATGTTGAGCAATCTCCTGTGTATCATCACTTCTATCTTTCTCTTCACTAAATATTCTTTTTAAAATATCTTTTGTCTTTGCTGGCTCAGGGAAGACTGCAGCAATATCATCAAACATGATTCCAACAAGCTGAGCTTCAAGGGCATCAACTTTTCCATCTGCCTTAGCAACTTTGGCAACAAGGGCAACAAAGAGACCTAGTTCAGAGTTCTTAAGTGACTCATATGAAACTGAAAAGTTTTTAAATGCTGCTTTAGAGTAGTCTGTGTAGCGGGCATAACTTTTAAAAATATAGTAAAAAACTGCACCGAGTATTGCCAAGACGATAATGTTTCCCATAAAAATTCCTTGTATAAAATTAGGAAATTATACAGATAAGAGCTTAAAAATATAGCTATAATTGCGTTTAAGAAGTAAAGTTTAATGCAGGGAGGCACTAAATGCCGAGTCGTATATGATTAGAATCAAAGAGTTAAATGCAGGTGTAAAATATATGCTCATAGCATCTTTTACTTTTGCAATTATGGGTGCCTTTGCTAAACTTGCTAGTGAACATATGAGTTCTCTCGAGGTTGTTTTTTTTAGAAATATTGCTGGAGTTATTTTAGTAGGTTTTGCAATTATTAAAACACCTATGAGACATGTTGGCGGTAGACCGTTTTTACTTTTTTTTAGAGGTTTTATGGGCTTTACTGCTCTTTTGGCATTTTTTTATAACATAGCACATATCCCGCTTGGTGATGCTATGACCTACTCAAAGACTTCGCCTATTTTTACTGCTATTTTTGCTTGGATTTTTTTACAGGAGAAGCTCTCAATAAAAGCTTGGGGAGCTGTTTTTATAGGTTTTGTAGGAATAGTTTTTGTTACACAACCTAGTGGTTTAGGTCTTTCAAAGTATGATTTACTCGGAATATTTAGCGGTGTCGGTGCTGCTTTGGCATATACCTCCATACGAGAACTTCGAAACTATTATGATACAAGAGCGATAGTGCTCTCTTTTATGCTTACTGGAACAGTAGGTCCGATACTTCTCTTTTTAATCTCTCCATATTTGAGTGTACCTGAGCTCGATTTCATGCTTGGAGAGTTTGTGATGCCTCAAGGGATAGTTTGGTTTTATGTCATCGCTATGGGAGTTTTTGCAACAATCTCTCAACTGCTTATGACAAAGGCTTATGGAGAGACAAAAGCGGGAATAGTTGGTGCAGTCTCTTATACAAATATTCTTTTTTCGATTATTGTTGGTGTAATATTAGGAGACTCTTTACCATCCATTGTTACTACAATAGGAATTATTTTGATTGTTTTAGCAGGAATAATGGTCGCAAGAGATAAATAGGAGAGTTTATTGACTTTTCTTGATATCTGTCAATACTCTTTTTTTGAGTATATATTATAATTTCTCTAAAAGGAGATTCTATGGGATTAATTTATGCTGAACAAGTAGAGTTGATGAGTCTGGATCAGATGCAGGAGACACATGAGAGTGAGATTAAAATTCTTAATGAGATTGATGGACTTGCAATTGATTGTGAAATGGGCAGAGCGACACAAGAAGAGCTTGAAGTAAAGTTAGATGAGTATATTGCACATGTTAAAGAGCATTTTGCAAGTGAGGAGCGTCTCATGCAAGAGTATGATTTTCCATCTTACGAGATGCATAAGATGGCACATGATATGTTTTTAATGGATCTTCAATATGCTACAAGACAGTGGAAAGAGTTCGGAAATATAAATAAAATTATCACCTTTGTACGTAAAACTCCTGAATGGATTGTGATGCATGTTAACTCTGTAGACGCCCCCACATCAGACTACCTTGTAAGAAAAATGGAGATGTTAAACTCTAAGAAATAGCAAGACTTAAGTGACTTGTGGAAACAATCTGCTAAGTAGATATTAAACGCAATGTGATATAATCATCCTTTATTTTTTATAGACTATAAATAGAGGTAAGTAATGAAGTTACTAGCAGGACCATGTGTCATTGAGAGTGAAGAGAATATTTTTAAAATAGCAAAAGGTTTGGAGCAGTATCATGATGATAACTCTATAGATTTTTATTTTAAATCTAGTTTTGATAAAGCAAATAGAACTTCACTAGAGAGCTTTCGTGGTCTTGGAATGGATGAAGGACTACGAATACTTCAAAAAGTCAAAGATGACTTTGGCTATAAAATAGTAACTGATGTTCATGAATCTATTCAAGTAAACGCAGTGGCAGAGGTCGTTGATATGCTTCAAATACCTGCGTTTTTATGTCGTCAAACAGACCTACTTGTTGCCTGTGCTAAGACAGACAAGGAAGTGAATATCAAAAAAGGGCAGTTTCTAAGTGCTGATGCTATGAAGTACCCACTTTTAAAAATTCTTCAAACTCGTGGATGTTCTGAGCCTACTTACGAAAACGCAGCTAAGCATGGCGTTTATCTCTGTGAAAGAGGAAACTCTTTTGGTTATGGAAACATGGTCGTGGATATGAGAAACTTGGTAATCATGAGAGAGTTCGCACCAGTTATCTTTGATGCAACGCACTCTGTTCAGATGCCCACAGCACAAGATGGCAAGACAGGTGGGGACAGCTCGATGGTTCCATATTTGGCAAAAGCTGCAGCGGCTATCGGTGTGGACGGTTTCTTTTTTGAGACACATTTCGATCCAAGTTGTGCTTTGAGTGATGGACCGAACATGTTGAAGTTAGAAGATCTAGAGAAGTTAATAACAACAATAAAGAAAATACAAGAAATTGTATAAATTGCACTCGTTCCCAAGTTTTACTTGGGAATGCATATGGTAAGTTTGTTTGGGATGAAGTATTCATTCCCAAGCGAAGCATGGGAACGAGTTTCAATACAAGAAATAAAATAAAAAAGGAAAAAAATGAATTTAGTAGAAGGTAAATTAAAAGTAGTAAACGGGAAAAAAATTGCAATCGTAAGTACAAGATGGAATCACTTTATTGTTGATAGATTAGCAGAAGGTGCCAAAGATGCGTTTGACCGTCATGGTGGTAAGGAGGAAGACATTACTCATGTTTTGGTTCCGGGTGCATTTGAGCTTCCAATGGTTGTTGACCAACTTTTAGCAAGTGGAAAATATGATGCTGTTTGTGCTTTAGGTGCAGTTATCCGTGGTGCTACTCCTCACTTTGACTATGTATCTGCTGAAGCGACTAAAGGGATAGCATCTGTTTCATTGAATCATCAAAAACCAGTATCTTTTGGTCTTTTAACTACTGATACTATCGAGCAGGCAATCGAGAGAGCTGGTACAAAAGCTGGGAATAAAGGTTTTGAAGCAATGACGACGATTATTGAACTTTTAGACCTTTACGAAGGGCTATAATCTATGGCAACAAGACATCATGCGAGAATGGCAGTTGTAAGTCTTCTTTATGCTTATGACTTAGGAAATGGAAATATCGCTGAGCATACAGCTGAGATTTTAGAAGAGAAAAAAATTCGTAACAAACAGAAAGATTTTGCACTTACTCTTTATGATGGTGTTATGGAGAATATCGAAGCTTGCGACAAAGCAATTATAGAGCATTTAAAAGAGTGGGACTTTGAACGTCTTGGTGCTATTGAGAGAGCTACATTGCGTTTAGCCTCTTATGAGATTCTTTTTGGTGATTTGGATTCTGCCGTTGTTATCAATGAAGCGGTTGAAATTACAAAAGCGTTTGGAACCGAACAATCTCCAAAGTTCATTAATGGTGTTCTTGATGCTATATCTAAAGATAAGCCTCAATAGATTATGATAAAAACTCTCTTCTTTCTTTCACTACTCAGTAGTTTTGTTCATGGTGCAAACCAGTGTATATCTTGTCACAAAGGTATCGAGCATATTAGAGAAGAGAGCTCTGGAATGATGAAAGCAATTTTAGATGTAGCGGAGAAAGCGGGGCATAAAGGTAATGATTGTATTGTTTGTCACGGTGGAAATCCCTATAATAAAAGTAAAAAGTATGCGCATAAAGGGACTGTAAAGTATTTTAAAAAAAATAAAGGTCCAAAAGAGTTTTACCCTGCACCAGGAAGTACTTGGATAAATCAGAATACTTGTGGGATGTGTCATGAAGAGCAGGTAAATGCTCAGATGAATTCACTGATGATGACAGAACAGGGAAAAATTCAAGGGGCACTCTGGAGTTTTGGTGGAGAAAATGGGTATAACCACGACATAGGTAACTACGCTACAAAAAACCCCGATGATCCTCATAAGCGTTTAGGGACTGAAAAATACAAAGCCTACATGAATAAACTCTCTAGTATGGAGCCTCAGGTTTTTCCAAGTGAGATGAAAGAGCTTCCACCTGCTCCTACGGCTGAAGAGGTTGAAAAAGATCCGTCACTTGCAGTTTATACTTACCTCCGTCAAGAGTGTCTGCGTTGTCATACAGGTTCAAAAGGTCGTAAAGCAAGAGGTGACTACAGAGGAATAGGGTGTGCATCATGTCATATTCCTTACTCAAATGAGGGTTATTATGAGGGTGATGACAAGAGCATAAATAAAAAAGAGAGAGGTCATCTATTAGTTCACTCTATCCAATCATCTCGTGATGCAAAAGTACAAGTCCATGATATTAACTATAGTGGTATTCCTGTTGAAACCTGTACCACTTGTCACAATCGAGGGAAAAGGATAGGAACTTCCTATCAAGGATTAATGGAGAAAGCTTACAATGGACCTTATGATAATGAGGGGAATGAACAGCCAAAACTTCATACAAAACGCTATATGCATATGCAAGAGGATATTCACTTTCAAAAAGGTATGTTGTGTCAAGATTGTCACACCTCAAATGATATGCATGGAGATGGTTTTTTAAGTGGAGCTAATTTAGCTGCTGTTGAGGTAGAATGTCAAGATTGTCACGGCACAACAAAAGCGTATCCGTGGGAGTTGCCACTTGGTTACTCTGATGAGTTTAATACAACTGCAGCAACAGGTAAGCCACGTGGAACTACGATGACAGTTGCAGAGTACCTTAAAAAAGGAAGTGTGAGTGAACCTCGCGATGGGTACTTGTTAACTGCTCGTGGAAATCCTTTAACTCATGCTGTCAGAGATGGTGATGAGATTGTTATGCATCTTGCAAGTGGGAAAGATATAAAGCTTCAACCACTGAAAAAGCTAAAAGAAACAGAGCAGTTGTCAGCGAAAGGGTTGTTGGCAATGGACTCTATAAGTGGACATACAGAAAACATGGAGTGCTATACTTGTCATGCAGGATGGGCACCTCAATGTTATGGCTGTCATGTAAAGATTGATTACTCTGGGGGTAAACAGAATCCAGATTACTTAAAAGCTGCACATGATCATGATATACATGGAAGAACAGGTGATATGAAGAATCTTAAAAACTATCTTGTAGATGGTAAGGTGACTGAGACTAGAAGTTTTATGAGATGGGAAGACCCGCCATTAGCACAGAATGGTGAAGGTCGTGTGAGTCCAACTATCCCAGGTTGTCAGACAACTATTACTGTTATAGGAAAAGATGGAAAAGCACTGCTTCAAAATCATATTTATAAGGTGGCTAATGTAGAGGGTGCAGGTGAAGAGGGACAAAACGCTATAGATATGTCTCCTGTTCAGCCGCATACAATCTCCAAAGAGGGTAGAAGTTGTGAATCTTGCCATACGACACCAAAAGCGATGGGGATGGGGATAGGCGGTTCAAAGAGTACAAAAGACCCATCGATGACTACCATTACAGATATTATGACAGCAGATGGAAAAGTACTTCCGACTATAGTTGATGAACAGATGCCTGCAATTGCAAACCTGCATCATGATTACTCTAAGTTTTTAGATGAGAATGGAACACAGCTTCAGACTGTTGGGCATCACTGGAAACTCTCAGGACCTCTCTCTAAAGAGCAGAGAGACAAGTTAGATAGAAGTGGTGTCTGTCTCTCTTGTCACCAAGATATTCCAGATGGAAGTCTGGCAGTTTCAGCTTTGACTCATGTAGCTGAGATGGCAGATATGAAGATAGATAGTAAAATGCATAAGGATATTGTAAACAAGACTTTAAATATAACAGCATGGGTACAAATCATTGTAGGTGTATTACTTAGTATACTGGCTGTGTATATAATCTACTTTATGTTTTTTAAGAAAAAACCATATAATCCAAGAAATGAAGGATGGAAATAGTGAAAAATTTTTTAAGTATGTTACTTTTAGGAGTATCCCTACTAGCTAATGACATTATTATCAAAGAGAGTGGTTGTAGTGTTGATAAAACCGTTAATAATTTAAAAAATATTGTTTCCTCCAAAGGGCTTCATACTTTTGCAATTATAAATCACAGTGGTAATGCAAAAATGGTTGATATGAAACTCAATGAGTCAAAGATGGTGATATTTGGTAATGCTAAACTTGGTACTGCACTTATGCAGCAGGATATGACTATTGGTCTTGACTTACCACTTAGAGTTCTAGTTTTTAAAGATGCTGATGGTGTAGTGAAGATGGCATATAGAGATGGCTCATGGATTGAGAATAAACATGTTTTAAATGCACCAAAAAAAGTGAAAAAAATAAACAATGCAATGGATAAATTTACAACGAAAGCGGGACAATGCAAAAAAGATTAACCAAAGAAGAAGCACTTGATTTAATAAAAAATGCAGACCTTAAAGAGCTAGGTCGCATGGCAAGTGAGAGAAAAAAAGAGCTGCATCCAAAAGGCGTGACTACATTTGTTGTAGACAGAAACATTAACTATACGAACATCTGTTGGGTTGATTGTAAGTTTTGTGCCTTTTACAGACACGAAAAAGATACGGATGCTTATGTACTTACATTTGATGAGATTGACGCAAAAATAGATGAGCTTTTAGAGATTGGCGGAACGCAGATACTTTTTCAAGGTGGTGTGCATCCTAAACTGAAGATAGAGTGGTATGAGGATTTGGTAGAACATATTCACACGAAATATCCAACGATTACTATTCATGGTTTCAGCTCTATTGAGCTTGATTTTATTGCTAAGGTCTCTCGTATTACAATTCAAGAGGTACTTTCGCGTTTAAAAGCCAAAGGACTGGCTTCAATTCCAGGTGCTGGTGCTGAGATACTCTCTGATAAGGTTCGCGATATTATTGCACCTAAAAAGATAGATGCTGAAGTTTGGGTAGATGTTCATCGTCAAGCACATAAGTTAGATATCATGAGTACTGCAACTATGATGTATGGAACAGTTGAGAGTGATGAAGATATCATCGACCACTTTGATATGGTTCGTAATCTTCAAGATGAAACAGGTGGATTTCGTGCCTTTATCATGTGGAGTTTTCAGGGAAAAAACACTGAACTTTTAGCACAGATTCCAGATATGGAAAAACCGTCATCAAATCGTTACCTGCGTTTACTAGCAGTTGCACGTCTCTATCTTGATAACGTCCCTAATATTCAAAGTTCTTGGGTTACTCAAGGACCATATATCGGTCAGATGGCACTGCGTTTTGGTGCTAATGATTTAGGCTCAACTATGATGGAAGAGAATGTTGTAAGTTCTGCTGGAGCTGCCTATCATATGGCAAAAGATGAGATGATTCATCTCATTGAAGATATAGGTGAAAAACCGGCAGTTAGAAATACTGCCTATGAGATTTTAGAGAGATTTTAAACTGCGTTTATGTATCAATGAAAATAGCCAAGCTCCCAATGTGAGAAGGGTGTATATAGCAGCAATAAAGTAGAGCTGATCTATCTGTGTTGTAGCTTCATAGTAGATTATAAATGCAGTCCCCATAAGTAATCCGAACATTGCCAAGAGTGTTAGTGTGAGCGATGAATCTGTCTCTTTACGTATTTTAAAATTTGCAAAAGCCATCAAAAATGATACAAGTAAAAAAGTTACACTCCCAAACTCAAGGATTACTTTGAGGCTACCTGCAATTATCAGCATAAAAGCTAAACTTGCCATCATGACAATTGCATAAACGGGAATATTGTCTTTTCGTTTTGCTAAAAAAGAGGGGAAATACCCATCTTGAGCGATGACTGTTACCTGTCTTGATGCACCAAATATGGTACCACTAATAGCGCTGCTAGTAGCAAGGAGTGCTCCTATTACAACAAAATCACTTCCCCAGTGCCCCAGTATTTTATCTGCACCCGAGGCTAAAGCATACTCCTGATTTTGTATGATATCACCAAATGGTATGGCAAGAATAGCACCAATTGCTAAAATTACATAGATCAAGATTGCTAAAAAAATTGCACTATATATTGCTTTTGGTATATTTATTTCCGGTTTATCCATCTCATTTACTGCGTTTATTACAAGTTGAAAACCTTCAAAAGCTACAAAAGTAAGTGAAGCCACTATCATAATTGAGAAAAAGCTTATCTCTTGGGTGTCTTGCAAGAGTGTTGGTATCGTGGTATGAGAGTGACTCATAAGAACAAAGGAGATAACAGTTAAAATAATTAGTTTTGTATAAACCATTAAGTCTTCTATTTTTCCCATTCCTTTTACACTCCAAACATTTATGAGAGTAAAAACAAGGATGATAGCTCCTGCAACAGCCTTTCTAATGAGTTCATTGTTCGCAAATTCAAAAGAGCTGATTGCATAGGATGCAAAAGTATAGGCATAAAGCGCCAAGGTACTGATATAGCCAAAGATAACCCACCAACCGATAAGAGAAGCACTAAAGGGGGATGATTTAAAAGTCTTTTTAAAAAAAGAGTAGGTGGCCCCTTCGTCTTTAAAATAGACTCCAAGCTTGATATATGAGTAGGCTGCTAGTAGTGCTAATAGACCACCAATAGCAAACGCAACAGGTGTAAATACTCCAATAATTGATACTGAGATACCTAAAACAGTAAAAATACCACCCCCAATCATGCCACCAAGTGCTATTGCAATTAGTTCAAGAGCCCCTAAAGATTTGCCTCTTTTTCTGTGAAGAGACTTATTAAAATTAAGTTTTGAAATAATTAACTCCTTTGATGAATCGTTAATATCTTATTGTATATAATACCATTTTAAATAAAGCATAATAGGTTTTAAATGAAATTATTTTTTATTATATTAATGTTAGGACAGGCGATAATGGCAGCAACAATTCAACATATAGAGGTAAATGGTATAAAGGTACCGGTGATTTTTGAAAAAGACAAACGTCTTCCACTTACAACAATGCAGTTTACTTTTACAAACAGCGGAAGTATCACAGACACTGCAAAGGCTGGACTAGCAAAGTTTAGTGCAAAAGTGATGAATGAGGGGACTAAAAAACTTGGTTCATCTACGTTTGCTGAGGCTCTTGAAGCTAAAGCGATTCATATCTCATCTTCAACTGGAACTGAGACATTTGTAATGGAACTTGGTTGTTTGAGTGAGAATTTTGATGAGGGCCTGAAGCGTTTTGATTCACTTTTAAAAGACCCTAATTTTTCAAAAGAGGCAGTAGATAAAGTAAAGACAATAACACTGGGTGCTTTGAGTGCAAAAGAGAATAACTTTGACTATGTTGCATCAAATGAGTTGAAAGCAGTTCTTTTTAAAGGAACTGTTTTAGAAAATCCGGCTTCTGGAACTATGGCGAGTGTGAAAAGTATTGAGCTAAAAGATGTAAAGAAGTTTATCTCTTCTCACTTGACACAGTCAAACTTGATTGTAGTTCTGGGTGGGGATGTTGACCTGGAATCAGCCAAGAAAAAGATAGCAAAAGTTATTGCATCTCTTCCAAAAGGTAGAGTGGGAGCTGTCAAACATTATGAGACAATTAAAAAAGCTCAAGAGAGTGTCTTAAAAAGGGAGACAGAACAGGCATATATCTATTTTGGTTCACCATATCATATAGCTGTTGACTCAGAAGATAACTATAAAGCGAGAGTTGCTACTTACATTCTAGGAACTGGTGGCTTTGGTTCACGTCTGATGGAAGAGATTCGTGTAAAACGTGGTCTTGCTTATTCTGCTTATGCAAGAGTAAGTATTGCAAAATCAAATAGCTACTTTACGGGTTATTTACAGACAAAAATAGAGTCTGGTAATGAGGCTAAAAAAGTTGTTAAAGAGGTCATCGCTAAGTTCGTAAAAGATGGCGTTACAAAAGAGGAGCTTGAACATACTAAGAAGTTTCTTCTTGGAAGTGAACCTCTAAGAGTTGAGACGATGAGTCAGAGACTTAATCGTACATTTTTAGAGTACTACAAAGGTTTTGAATTAGGACACTCAGAAAAAGAGTTGGAAAAAATAGCTAACTTAAAACTAAAAGATTTAAATGAGTTCATCAAAAGTCATAAAGAGATTTTAGAACTTAGTTTCGCAATCGTTACTAAATAACTTCACGACTCGCTGAAATGACTCAAACTCTCATCGGTCAAATTGATAGAATTCTTTTTGAAGATGAGGGCTTTTTTATCGCTGTTCTTAAAAGTGGTGAGAAGATAAGCGGCACTTATTATGAGAGTGAAGTGAGTAATCTCAAAGGCTCTGCCATTACTTTAAAAGGGTACTGGGAAGAGCATAAAAAGTATGGAAAGACCTTTAAATTTGAATTTTTAAAAGTCAATCAGAATGAACTCTTCTTCTTTTTAAATAAAATCATCAAAGGCTTTACTAAAAAACTCTCTGCTGAGCTTATCGAGCATTTTGGAGCAGAAGAGTTAGTCAATATCTTAGATAACGATATTGAAAAGCTTTTAGAGTTTAAAGGTATCAAAGAGAAACGTCTTAAAAAGATACAGAGCTCATGGAAGCAGTTTCGTTCCATGAGGGAACTAGGTGAGTTTCTAAGTCCTTATGATGTCTCTCCTGCACTTTTGACAACTATTGCCACCGCTATGAAAGATGTAGATGAGCCCTGCACAAAAATCAAAGATAACCCCTATATACTCACTTCCATAAACTCCATAGGGTTTAAACGTGCTGATGAGTTGGCTCTTAAAATGGGGATAGATAAAGAGAATGAGGGACGAATTAGTTCGGCGATGGATTATGTACTTATAGACTATTGCGAGCAAAACGGAAATAGCTGCATAGCAAAAGATATTCTTTTCAACGGACTTGATGAATTGCTCGGGTTTTCAAACAAACATAATCTTTATGAAGCGGCATTAGTAGAAAGAGTAGCAGAGCAGAGTATAGTGATAATGAAAAATGAGAGAGTCTCTCCGGCTAGACTTTATGATGCTGAGAAGTTTTTATATGATACCTTCACTACAAGAGCAAAACTTGACAGCGGTGGTTTTGTTAAAAACTTAGATGAGTTTTTAGCAGAGTCTGAGTTAAAGTTAGGAGAACAGCAAAAAGAGGCTGTGAGTAAGATAAACGCAGGAACAAGTCTACTTTTCTTAGTGGGTTATGCAGGTACAGGTAAGAGTACAACTTCAAAAACTATACTTGATTTACTAGCTACAAGGTATGATACAAAAGAGATAATGACCTGTGCTCTTAGTGGTATAGCATCTCAGAGAATTTCAGATACTACAGGTTACGAGAGTGCCACTATACAGTCTCTTTTGATAAAGCATGAAAAGCAAGATAAGTTTCCATACTCCGTAGTCTTGATTGATGAAGCTTCGATGATAAACTCCTCACTTTTTGCAAGACTCATGGCAAAAATATCAAATAAAGCAGTAGTGATAATAGTAGGAGATGATGCACAGCTTCCTCCAATCGGTGCTGGAAATGTACTCAGCGATGCCCTCACTTTAGAACTTGCACCTATTGTAAAACTTACTAAAATTTACCGTCAAAGTGAAGAACAAGCTATAACTTTAATAGCAAATGAGATTAGAGTTGGACAAGTTCCTGAGTATAGAAAAAAGTATGATGACTTTGAGTTTGTAGATGTCTCTATACAGAACTATTATGCTTTAAAAAACCAACTCTCAGCAGATGAGTTAAAAAATTTAAGAGATGAAAACTCAAACCAAATTGTAACTGAGATAGTTCACAGGGTTGTTGAGTCAATAGAGAAAGCAAGATATAGACTTAACAATAAGCAGATAAAAGAGTATCTCAACTACTTTCAAGTGATTACTCCTATGAAGGGTGGCATACTTGGCTCAAATAACTTAAACAGAGTTTTACAAGAGTACTTTAACCCCAATCCTAAAAAGTGTGTGAAACGCGGTGGCTTAGAGTTTAGACTTATGGATAAGGTGGTCCATACAAAAAATGAGAACATGACATCTTGGAGTAGTGATGGCTTTAAGATGGGCGAGGACTCTTCTCAAAGACGAATCTTTAATGGTATGAGTGGTCTGCTTTTTAAGATAGAAGAGGATGATGAACAGTTGTTCGTCTTCTATCCAAATGAGGATGTGGTGGTAGTGTATGAGTATGAAGAGTTAAAATCTCATCTCATGCTATCCTATGCACTTACTATCCATAAAGTGCAAGGTATGGAGTATGATATCGTTGTAATCCCAATGAGTTTTACTCACTTTATTATGCATAACACGAAGTTAATTTATACTGCAATTACTAGAGCGAAACATAAATGTATTTTAGTAGGCGAGGGTAGTGCATTTGAGAGTGGATGTCGTAAGTTTGAGGTAACTCGCAGAGATACTGTTTTATTGGAGTTGTTAGAAAGAAGAAGCTAATATAATGCCCCTAAAATGAAAACGTGAAATAATCCCTATGCGTTTTCATATACAATTCATTTAATTATTTTACACTATGAAATATGAACTTTTTGCAAGAGGAGTTTGAAAGGAAATAAATGAGCATTATAAAACAACTTTTACAGTATTACATCTACATGGTATCAATATTTTTTATTGGTAGGCTAGCACTTTTTATACTTTATTTTGAGAATTTTAAAGATAGTGGTGTCAACTATTGGCTAACTTTTATTTATGGGCTAAGAATGGATACGATAACTGCATCTGTGTTTTTGGTGATACCTTTGATTGTTTTATCCTTTACTCCAAGTCAGCTAAAGAGTTTTGCAAATAAACTTTTGAAGTATTATTTTTTATTAGTACTATCAATAATTATCTATATAGAAAATGCGACTTTTCCATTCATTGCAGAGTATGATGTGAGACCGAACTATCTGTTTGTTGAGTATCTAATATACCCAAGAGAGGTATTTGCTATGATATTTGCTGATTATAAACTAGCACTGTTTATAGCTTTTTCAATGATTGGAATTTTTATATATTTATATTTGAAGTATTTTAAAGATAGCTTTATTAAAATATTTGAAACAAGCTATATAAAGAGAGTTGCTCTGTTTATACCTCTACTTCTTATACTTTTTATTGGTATACGTTCATCGTTTGGTCATAGACCGGCAAATACATCAGATGCAATGTACACAACAAATCGAATGGTGAATGAAATAACTAAAAACTCTCTTTATAATATTGTGTTTGCAATATATACAAACCATAGACATGGTAGTAAACATATAATTAAGCAGTATGGAAAAATGGATATTAAAGAGGCTATAGAAAGAGTTCAAAAGAGACTAAATATACACGATGCTGATAAAGATTTTTTTATGACTAGATTAGAAAAAAGTCATTTTAAAACTAAAAAACCAAAAAACTTAGTTATATTTGTGCAGGAGAGTCTTGGTTACCAGTTTGTTGAAGCTGTCGGTGGAGAGCAGGGAATAACACCTAATTTGAATAAGCTGGCGAAAGAGGGAATCTTATTTAAAGATACATATTCAAATGGCACCAGAAGTATCCGCGGTTTAGCTGGTATGAGTGCAGGAAATTTTGCAGTTCCAGGCAAGGGTGTATTAAAAAGAAATAGGTCTCAAAGTGATTTTTATACAATTGCTTCTTCGTTAAAACCGCTAGGGTACCATACAACATTTATGTATGGTGGTGAGAGTAGATTTGACAATATGCGTTCATGGTATATAGGTAACGGGTTTGACGAGATTATAGATGAACCCGAATATATAAATCCAACTTTTGTAGCACCATGGGGTGTATGTGATGGTGATGTAGTAATACGTGCTAATGAAGAGTTTAAAAAGATGTATAGTAAGGGACAAAAATTTGCAACTATAATGTTCTCTCAGTCTAATCATTCACCATTTGAGTATCCCTATGATAAGATAGACTTAATCGATGGTGTAGATAAGAATAGTGTTAAAAATGCAGTGAAATATGCAGATTATGCAATAGGACAACTTTTTGAGCTAGCCAAAAAAGAGGAGTATTATAAAGATACTGTGTTTGTAATAGTAGCTGACCACAATAGAAGAGTATATGGGGCTGATATAGTTCCAGTTGATAAGTTTCACATACCGGCACTTATACTCGGTGGAGATATTAAAGCTATGAGTTATGATAAGATAACAACACAACCGGATGTGTTGGCAACAGCACTTGATTTAATAGGCTTAGATTTAAGCTATCCAATTATGGGACACTCTATATTCAGTGACAAAAAACAAAATATATCATTGATGCAATTTCATACATCTTATGCTCTCAGAGTAGATGACAAAGTTGCTATTATTAGGCCAAATAAAGAGGCACTGACATTTGTTTACAAAGATCCGGAGACTTATTTGGATAAAAGTAATCATTTAACTCCAGTCGAACATGATTTAGAGCTAGAAAAAGATGCACTTGCATTTGTTGTGACATTAGACTATTTGTATAATAAAAAGCTGTATACTGTCAAAAAAGGAACTAAATGAGAAACCAACCAAAATATAATTTTTTTAAAAATACAACTTATGCTCTCAATGGTTTAAAAGACTTGATTAGGACTGAAACGTCATTCAAAATTGAACTTTTAATAGTTTTAGCTTTAATGCCAACGATTCTCTTTTTAGATGCTACTTTAA
>JANTGV010000006.1 GCA_024762745.1 Sulfurimonas sp.
CTTAAGTGGCGGCATCCTGTTTTTTCACACTTCATTGACAAAATTTATAAGCTTTATGAATATTACACTATATATAATTATTTATGATACAATATTCAAAGAAATTTTGTGACTATTTTGTGATAAATAGAACCAATAATATTAATAAGGAAAAAAAATGATAAACAGATTGATAAAATCAACGATAGCATTGTCGCTAATAGCAACGGTTGCCTTTAGTGCAGATGCAGTGCGCTTCAATGTTATAAATGGTGACCATGAGGAGAAGTTTGAGAAAGAGTTCTTGCCTTCATTAGAAGATGCGACAGGTTTTTCAATGTCTGATCCTCATGAGAAAATTAACGATGCGTATGCAAAGCGTTACGGTAACCCAAAAGATCCTGATTATGATAAAGATTGGCAAACAACTCTTGATAACTTAGGTTTCTTCTCTATTTCAAATGATACAGCACTTTATCCAATTCTTAAAAAATCTCCACAAGCAGCTGGATTTGCTCCGTTTAATCTTTTAATTTATAAGAATAAAGCGGAAGATGTAACTTATATAGGTCATGTTGATCCTGTTGCAATGTTAGATATTACAGGTGTTAAAGATAAAGACTCCCGTGATGCATTTATAAAAATGTATGAACCTCTTGATACTTATGTAACAAAAGAGTTTGGTGGAAAAATAATTACTCCTTCTTATGATGCGCTTCCAGCTAAACCAATGATGACTTTTGAGTTTGATGTTCCAGCTGGTGTTGATATTACAGAATGGACAGAGGAGTTTCAAGAAGGGTTTGAAGGTGCATTTGAAGATAAAAAATATATCATCGCTGGATTTAAAAACTTCAAAGAGACGTACGAAGAAGACTTAGAGATGGAATTTGCAGAGTATGACTCTTTCTTTGTTTATGGTCTTTGTCACTTTACTTTCTCATATAACGTATTTAACAAAGGTCGTCCTGATGCAGGTGTATTCGCTCCTTGTGCTATGTACTTCTACATAAAACCAGGAACAAACAAAATGGTAGTAGGTATGCCACGTCTTTCAGTTTGGGCATCTGTTATGAAAATGACTGATAAATCTAAACTTGACTGGATTAAGAAAACTGATGATGAAATCATTGCTATTATGAATGACTTAGGGGCTAAAGAGATATGAAAAAAACTTTATTAATACTTTTAAGTGCTACAATAGTAATGTTTTCTGGGTGTGCTAGTAAAAGTGCAGCTCCAGCAGATAAGAGTGGTCTTGAGGGCACAAAGGTAAATACTTATTTTCATGGTGAGTATATAGATGTCGCAACTGCACAGTCTAAGCTTGAAGCGGCTGGATTTGAGATAGTTACTACATATACACCAGTTAAAAAAGGTACTACAATAGTTTTCACAAACGCAGCACTAAAAGCTGAAGCTGCAAAACCTGGCCGTGCTTATGCAGCTGTTTTACGCCTGTTTGTAGATGATAAAGAGAAGATGATTAGTTTTACCAACCCTGTTTACTTTGGAAAAGCATTCATGCAAGATGAGTATAATCATAAAGTATTTAACGCTCAACTTGAGAGTATTCACAAGGAATTTCCAGCTCTTAAAGCATCTGCAGACGTATGGGAATTTGATGGTTTAGCTGATTATCATTTTATGATGGGTATGCCTTACTACGGAGATACTGACGTTCTTGGGAAGCCAAACGCAAGCAACAGTGATGCTATGCAAAAAGTAAAGGCACATAAAAAGGGAAAAAGCTTAATATTTGAACTTAAACTTTCTGACACAAGTACACTTATTGGTTACGATTTGGGGAAACGTACTAAAAAGTTTGTTAAGAAAGTTGGTCGTGCAAACGCAGCTATACTTCCATGGTGTATTTCTATAGAAAATGGTCAAGCAAAAGCGTTAAATGCAAAGTATTACATAGCTATAAGTTATCCACTCTTAACTATGACAGAATTTATGGGGATTGCTACTGTTCCAGGTGCAATTACTAAGGATTTAGAGAAGCCTTTTAAGTAAGGTTTTAATTTAGTATTTATTTCATAGCATCCATTTTGCTAAAGCACAAATGGATGTCGGCATTTAGTGCCAGAAAAAGGGGTTTTATATGAAAAAGGTATTTTTATTTTTAGTTTCATCACTATTGATGTTTAGCACAAGTTCTTTCGCAAAAGATGTCAGCGCATATTTGATTGGTTCTCACATGGGGGTTGACAGTGTGAAAACCAGTCTCAATAGCGTGGGTTTTGAAGTTATTGCTGAGTACACTCCTGTAAAAGATGGCACAACTATCGTTTTTACAAACAGTGCTCTTAAAGCAGAAGCTGCAAAAGAGAAACGTGCTCATGCTGCTGTACTTCGTGTTTTTGTTGATGATGTAGAGAAAATGATTAGTATTACTAATCCTGTATATTTTGGTCGTGCCTTTATGCAAGATGATTATAAGTCTGATATCTTTGAGGCACAGCTCGCGTCTTTGAACAGTGCTTTTAATGGTTTAGAAGGTTCATCTGATAAGCTAGATGAAGATGATTTGGCTGGATACCGTTTCATGTTTGGTATGCCTTATTATGAAGATGCAGATGAGTTAGCTGAAGCGTCCAACGATGAACTACTTGAAAAAGTTAGAAGTTATAAAAAGGGTAAAAATGTCATTTTTGAACTTAAGCTCTCAGATAAGAGTACACTTATTGGTTATGACTTAGGTAAAAGAACAAAAAAGTTTGTTAAAAAGATAGGTCGTGCAAACGCAGCTATTCTTCCTTACTGTATATCTATAGAAAATGGTGTAGCTACTGCTTTAGGTGCAAAGTATTACTTAGCAGTTTCATATCCGCTACTCAGCATGGGGGAGTTTATGACAATTTCAACAGTTCCTGGAGCTATTAATAAAGACTTGTCGAAGCCTTTTAAGTAGTTATGGTGCTTTAGCACCGGTACCTCGAACTTGTTCGAGGATTTTTTTTAGATCATTACAGCTTCGCGTTTACCCTCTTTAATCTCACCGATTAAATAACCATCAGTTTCAGATAAAACTTTTTCAACATTAGCATCTTCAACCACAAGAACCATTCCAACACCCATGTTAAACGCTCTGAACATCTCATCTCTCTCTACATGTTCTGCCATTAATTCAAAAATAGGAAGAACTTTTATAGCGTCTTTTTTAACTTCAGCTATTAAGTTTTCTGGAAGTACACGTGGTAGGTTTTCAATTATCCCACCACCAGTGATATGAGCCATTGCTATAATTTCGTTTCTAAGTGCTTTAAATGTTTTTACATAAATATTTGTAGGCTCTAAAAGTGTTTCAATAAGAGGTTTACCGTTAAAGTCGTCTTCAAACTTCATACCCATTTTTTCAAATAGAACTTTACGTGCGAGGGAGAAACCATTTGAGTGAAGACCTGAACTCGGCAGGGCTATGAGCTTATGTCCAGCTCTTACAAGAGAGACTCTATCCATTTCAGATTTCTCAGCCACACCAACTGCAAAACCAGCTAAGTCATAATCATCTTCAGAGTACATACCAGGCATTTCTGCAGTTTCACCACCGATAAGTGCACATTCACTGCGTTTACAACCCTCAGCTATTCCAGCAACAACATCTGTTGCGTTTTTAACATCCAGTTTACCGGTAGCGTAGTAATCAAGAAAGAAAGATGGAGTACCAAAATTACATAGGAGGTCATTTACACACATAGCAACTAAATCGATACCAACTGTATTGTGAATTCCAGAGTCAATAGCGAGTTTTAGTTTTGTACCAACACCATCTGTTGCCGCAAGTATTACAGGTTCTTTAAAGCCAGTAGGCATTTCAAATGCACCTGCAAAAGAACCGATCCCACCCATTACACCGGGTATTTTAGTAGCTTTTACCAGTGGCTTGATATTTTCAACGAAACTATTACCAGCGTCTATGTCAACACCAGCATCTTTGTAGCTAATTTGGCTCATTTAGAACTCCATTTATAAAGTACGGAATTATATCTTATGTGAGTTTAGATAAGTGTTAAGTCTGAGAGGGGATTTAAACAGTAAGAGTTCTCAGAAGCTGTGAACTCTTAGGCAGATGAAGCTATTAGGCTTCTTTTGTTGTTTCTGCTTCTTCTGGAAGGTCACACTTTTTAGAGATAATACATAGTGGACAGAAGTTAACAATTCCAGCGATTAGAGGAATTACACCAAGGTAAAACCAAACAATACCAGTTACAACACCAGCTATAATTAGTGCTAAACCTATAAAAATACGAAAAACTCTACAAAACGATCTGATTTTATTATAATCCATTTTATTCCTTTTGTGAAAAAACTAGTGTGATTATATCAATAATTGTGTAAATTATGGTTCTAAATATCAAGTAAGCCTTAAATATATGTAAGTTTTAAGGTTTTTAAAACTTATAAAGACAAATATGCTAAAATCGCGTTTATTAAATAAGGAATTATAAAAATGAAAGAATTTATTTATCCAGAGATGATGGTTCATGTACCAGTTTGTACAAATAAAGTGCCAGAGAGTGTTTTAATAATCAGTGACAATGCAGAGTTGCTTAGCAGTGAGATGGAAAAGCATGCTGAGATTGGCTCAAAAGTTGTGAAATGTTCATTAGATGCTTTACGCGACGAAGCAGATGACAGTGCTGACGTAGTGATTTGTGAAATGAATGGAGATGCTGCAGTTATTGCACATGTTGCACGTATTTTAAAAGATGATGGGCAGCTGTCTATTACTCACGACTCTTTAGATGAAACGCAGAGTAACAAAGTGTTAATGCAAGTTTTAGCTAACTACTTTAAAGTAATTATGCCTTATAATCTAGGAAATGGTTCAACAGCTATTTTAGCTTCAAAAGAGTATCATCCAACTGCAGATGTTATCTTGCAAAGAACAGATATGATAGATGATCTAAATTACTATAACTGTGATATTCACGTATCTGCGTTTGCAATGCCAAACTATATACGTAAAGAGTATTTAGGAATTATCAGAAACTAATGGCATTCGAGTATGCTATTGCCTTAACCGGAGGCATTGCAACTGGTAAAAGTACGGTTGCTTCTCTCTTAGCCTTAAATGGTATGCGAGTAATTGATGCTGATACCATTTCACATGAGATACTTGATGCTTCACTTCCATGGGTTAAAGAGACCTTTGGAGATGAGTTTATAACGGGTTCAAAAGTGAATCGCGCTAAACTAGGAAGTTTGGTTTTTTCAGATGATGAAAAGAAAAAAGTTTTAGAAGAGTATCTTCATCCGAAGATTCGTCAAGAGATTGAAAGCAGAAGTATTAAGCAAGATGGTTTTAAATTTCCTTACCTTATAGATATCCCCCTTTTTTTTGAAAATAGTGCTTACGATATAGAAGAGAGTGTTGTTGTTTATACTCCTAGTGATGTTCAATTAGAGAGATTTATGAAACGCAACGGCTACACTCAAGAAGAGTCTCTCAAGCGTATTGCGTCACAGATGCCTATAGAAGAGAAAAAAGAGCGTGCTACTTGGGTCATTGACAACTCTTCAAGTTTAAAACATCTTCAGCAAGAAGTTGAAGATTTTGTTGAGAAGATTAAGGAGAAATATCTATGAAAATAGCGAAATATAGTGCAAATGGAAATGATTTTGTAATTTTTCACTCCGATATAAAAGAGGATAGGCATGAATTGGCAAAGGAGTTGTGTCATCGTCAAGATGGTATAGGTGCTGATGGGCTTATAGTTATCGTTCCTCATGAAGAGTATGATTTTGAGTGGCAGTTTTATAATTCTGATGGAAGTCATGCTGATATGTGTGGAAATGGAAGTAGAGCTTGTGCTCACTATGCTTTTGTAAATGGATTAGCTCCAAAAGAGATGAGTTTTTTGACTGGTGCAGGTGTTATAAACGCAATAGTTGAAGATAGCGATGAAAAATCTGGAATGGTAATGAGTGAACTTACTCCTCCAGAGATTTTAGAGACAGGTGTAGAGTATAACGGTAAACTTTGGTGGCTTATAGATACAGGAGTTCATCACCTTGTCAGTTTTAGTGAAAATATAGAAAAGTTTGATATTGAAGAGGCTAGAGAGTTACGATATATCTATAATGCAAATGTAAATATTACCTCAGTTGAAGGTGAAAACCTACGGGTTAGGACCTATGAGCGTGGCGTTGAGGATGAAACCTTAGCGTGTGGAACGGGAATGGCTGCCTGTTTTTATAGAGCGCTAAAAGAGGAAAAAGTTTCTAACAGTATTGAAGTTTATCCAAAAAGTGGAGATACTCTCTATTTAGGTATGAATGATAGAACGATTACTTTTAAGGGAAGAGTGAAAAAAACTTTTGAAACGGAGTGGGTTTTATAACCCAGCCGCCTCAACTATTTTAGCTTGATGATCAGCTATAAGAGGTTCTACAACTTCATCAAGAAGTCCACCACTCATAATCTCGTTTAAACGATAAAGTGTAAGATTGATACGGTGATCACTCATACGGTTTTGAGGATAGTTATAAGTACGAATACGTCCAGATCTATCCCCAGTTCCTACTTGTGCTGCACGTTCTGCTGCGTTTTCGGATTGCTGCTCTTGCATCTCTAAATCATAAAGACGTGCTTTAAGAACTTTCATCGCTTTTTCACGATTTTTATGTTGAGACTTTTGATCCTGGTTGGTTACTACTAAGCCAGTTGGCAAGTGAGTAATTCTTACAGCGGAGTCTGTAGTATTTACAGACTGTCCACCACAACCAGATGAACGCATAACATCAATTTTTAGATCATTATCATTAATCTCAATCTCTACATCATCAACTTCAGGCATCACAGCAACTGTAATAGCTGATGTATGAACACGTCCTTGCGACTCTGTTGCTGGAACACGTTGTACACGGTGTGTTCCACCCTCGTATTTCAATCTACTATAAACCTGTTCACCCTTAATAAGAGCTGTTACCTCTTTGTACCCACCGGCGTCTGATGGCGAAGTAGATATAAGCTCGATTTTCCAACCACGAAGGTCGGCATAACGAGTATATGCATCAAAAAGGTCTCCAACAAAGATAGCAGCTTCATCTCCACCAGCACCGGCACGAAGTTCCACGATGATATTTCTGTCATCATTTGGATCTTTTGGAAGAAGAAGCATTTTTATCTCCTCTTCTATCTCCGGCATTTGTGGTTCAAGCTCTTTGAGCTCCTCTTTTGCCATCTCGCCCATCTCAGAGTCACTTAACATCTCTTTTGCATCGGCAATATCTTGGATAAGTGTTTGGTACTCTTTCGCTTTTTCAACTATTGGTAAAAGTGAAGATTGCTCTTTAGAGAGTTCTGTCATCTTTTTGATGTCAGAAGTTATGTCAGGTGAACTTAGCAGGTCGCTAAGTTCATTATAGCGGTTGATAAACGGTGTGAGTTTATCTGCTAACATATGCTGTTAGCCTTATATAGCGTTAACAGCTCTGTGTAAGCGGCTTACTTTTCTAGCAGCAGTCTCTTTTTTAAGAACACCTTTGCTTACAAATTTATGAATTTGTTGGTTAGCTACTTTAAACGCAGCAGCTGCTTCTTCTTTGTTACCAGCTTCTACAGCTGAGTTAACATCTTTAACTATGTTTTTAAGACGAGTTCTGTAAAAACGGTTACGTTCAGTGCGAACGATTGTTTGACGAATTCTCTTAATTGATGACTTGTGATTTGCCATTTTAGTCCTTTTTGGAATTTAAGTGCGCAATAATAGCTTAAAGATAATTAAATTTAAGTTAAAGAAAAGCTAAACGCAGTGATTTTGTCTTTATAAACTAATTTATGTTAATATACATCACCTAAAAATAATGGAAAATATTATGGAACAACTATTTGGCACAGATGGTGTAAGAGGGGAAGCTGGTTCATACTTGACAGCTGGACTTGCGATGAGAGTTGCTATGGCAGCAGGTATATACTTCAAAGAGAATTCTGTGAACAACAGAATATTAGTCGGTAAAGATACACGTATTAGTGGTTATATGATTGAAAACGCAATTGTTGCCGGTTTGACTGCTACAGGATATGATGTTGTTCAAATCGGTCCTATGCCGACTCCTGCTATTGCGTTTATCACAGAAAATATGAGATGTGATGCAGGGATTATGATTTCGGCTTCTCATAACTCTTTTGAAGATAATGGAATTAAGTTTTTTGATAGAAATGGGGACAAGTTGTCTTCAGAGATAGAGAAGATGATAGAAGATATAGCTAATGATGCTGAGAAGATTTTAGATGGGCAGGGTACTCATACTCAAATTGGTAAAGCTAAAAGAATTGATGATGTAATAGGTCGTTACATAGTACAGCTAAAAAACTCATTTCCTTTAGATCTTACTCTAAACGGCAAAAGAATAGTATTAGATACGGCAAATGGTGCAGGATACAGAGTTGGACCGACAGTTTTAGAAGAGTTAGGAGCAGATGTCATAGTATTACACAATACTCCTAATGGTTACAATATTAATGAAGGGTGTGGAGCACTTCATACGAATGACTTGTGCGATGCTGTTTTGAAGTATAGAGCAGATATAGGAATTGCCTTAGATGGTGATGCTGACAGATTGGTTGTTGTTGATGAAAAAGGAAAGGTTGTAGATGGAGATCAGCTTTTAGGTGCTATTGGTGCTTACATGCATGAGACAGGAACACTTAAGGGCGGAGGAATCGTCGCTACGGTTATGAGTAATCAGGGGCTAGATGATTTTATGCAGAGCAAGGGACTTAAGCTATTTCGTTCAAACGTGGGTGATAAGTATGTTTTAGAGGTTATGAAAAAAGAGAGTATTAACTTTGGTGGAGAGCAAAGTGGTCATGTGATCAGTAGTGATTTTGCAAAAACCGGAGATGGACTTGTGAGTGCGCTGCAGGTTCTGGCACTTTTGATTAAAACAAACAAAGAAGCATCACAAGCACTTCGTCCTTTTAATCTCTACCCTCAAAAACTAGTTAATATAAAGATTAAAACGAAAAAGCCTCTTGAAAAAATCAAAGGTCTAGATGAGAAATTAAAAGCCTTAGAGTCTGAAAATATTAGACACTTAATTCGTTATTCTGGAACAGAAAATAAGTTGAGAGTCCTACTCGAAGGAAAAGATTCTAAAGTAGTGAAAGTTAAAATGAACGAAATAGTAGAGTTTTTTGAAAAAGTTTTAAATGCCTAATCATAATTTGCGTTTGAGTGTGATTCTATTATTTAGTCTCGTTGGTGTCTTTATAATTGATCAAAATATAAAGATGCTTTTTGTGGATGGGTTTCGTTATTACAGCGACTATATGGACTTTATTTTAGTTTATAATAGAGGTGTTGCATTCTCTATGTTTGCCTTTTTGGAAGAGTGGCTGAAGTACATACAGTTAATTATTGTTCTGGGAGTCTTAGGGTATATTTTTTATCTGCAAAAGCTTTGTTATGCACTCCCAGCCGGTCTGCTTTTAGGTGGGGCATTCTCAAATATTTATGATAGATTCGCTCATGGCGGTGTTGTAGATATGTTTTATTGGCACGGATGGCCATATCCGATATTTGGACAAGAGGGCTTTGCAGTTTTTAATTTTGCAGATGTAATGATAGATGTTGCAGTAGTTTGGATACTGATATTGAACTTTAAAACGCATCTTTGTAAAAGCTAGATAAAAGCACAAATTCGCTATTATTCAACAAAATAATAGTTACATAACTATAATAAGTAACAGATAAACAAAGGAAATTGATGGAAATCAAACAGAACAAAATTGATGGTGCAAATGCTGAAATCTCAGCTACTATTACAATGGATGAGGTTAATGCTTACCTAGAAAAGATTGCTAAACAGCTTGCAAAAACTGCTAATGTTCAAGGTTTTAGAAAAGGTAAAGTGCCTGTTGCTATTGTTAAAAAACAGTATGGTGAAAAACTGGTTCAAGATGCTGAATCTGAAGCACTTCGTGAAGTTTTAAGCAAAGGTTTAGAGGCTTTAGAAATTTCTAATGACTCTCTTATCGGTGAGCCAAATATCTCTAAATTTGACAAAACTGATGATAAAATAGATGTTGTTGTAAAAGTTGCAATGCGTCCTGCAATTGATTTTGGTGATGTTGACTCTATGGTTCCAGATTTTAAAAAGCCTGAGGCAAAAGCTAAAGATGTTGAGAAACGTATTAAAGATATTGCAGAACAATCTGCTCCTTTAGTTAATATTAAAAGAAATCGTAAAATGAAAGCTGGTGATACGGCTGTAATCGACTTCGAGGGCTCTATAGATGGTAAAATTTTTGAAGGTGGAACTGCTAAAGATTTCGCACTGCTTCTAGGTTCGGGTCAGTTTATTCCTGGTTTTGAAGATCAGCTTATTGGTGTTAAAAGAGATGAGGAAGTTGAAATTAATGTAACTTTTCCAGAGGAGTACCAAGCAAAAGATTTAGCTGGTAAAGATGCTCTTTTTAAAGTAAAAGTGAATCAGGTTCAGGTAAAAGAAGAAGTAGAAATTGATGATGAATTAGCAAAAAAACTACTTCCTGGACAAGAAGATGCGAACTTAGAAGAGTTACAAAAACAGGTTCAAATGCAGATTGAGACTGAAGAGTTAAGTAAACTTTATAACGATGAGTTAAAACCTGCTCTTTTAGAAAAAATCGTATCTGAAGCTAAATTTGACCTACCAGAGTTTGTTGTAGAGCAAGAGATAGATATGGCACTCAACAAGTCTGCTTCGTCAATGAGTGAAGATGAGATTAAAGAGCTTCGTGAGAACACAGATAAACTAACTGAACTCCGTGAAACATTCCGTGAAGATGCTGAGAAGAGTGTAAGAGCTACATTTATTATTGATGCTTTAGCACAAGAGAAGGGTGTAAAAGTTGAAGAGCAAGAAGTAATGCAGACTATTTATTATGAAGCAATGCAGATGGGCCAAGATCCTAAAAAAGCGTATGACCAGTACAAAGATGCTGGGTACATTCCTGCAATTCAGATGTCAATGGTAGAAGATAGAGTCCTATCTGGTCTGCTAAACTCTAAAATAGAAGCGTAATTATGAGCTATATTCCTTATGTTGTAGAAAAAACGGGACGTGGCGAGCGTTCTTATGATATCTATTCACGTCTTTTAAAAGATAGAATCGTAATGCTTAGCGGTGAGGTTAATGACCAAGTTGCCTCAACAATAGTTGCGCAGTTTCTTTTCCTTGAAGCTGAAGATCCAGAAAAAGATATCTATTTCTATATAAATTCTCCAGGTGGAGTTGTGACAGCGGGAATGGCAATTTTTGATACGATGAACTATATTCGTCCAAATGTTGCTACTATCTGTATTGGTCAAGCAGCATCAATGGGTGCTTTTTTACTAAGTTCTGGTGAGAAAGGTAAACGTTATGCCCTTCCTCATGCACGTATCATGATTCACCAGCCTTTAGGTGGTGCTCAAGGTCAGGCGACAGATATAGCGATTCAGGCAGAAGAGATTCTTCGTATGAAAAAAGAGCTGAATGCAATTTTGGCAAAAAATACTGGTCAGGATATAAAAACGGTGGAAAATGACACTGATCGTGATAACTTTATGAGTGCTGAAGAGTCTCTGAAGTACGGTATGATTGATGAGGTTTTAGTTAAAAACAACAAAGAGTAGAGGAGATACGATGGCAGGAACGTTAAAAGCAAGAAAACGTAGAAATCTTGATGATACAGCTAATGATAATACAACTCAAATGCCATCTATCCCAAATGCACTCGAAATGGATACACCAACGAGTGATATAGAGGTTTACTCCAAAGAGGTTTTAAGCGCTTTGATTGCTGACAACCTCCCTCCTACACCAAACAACTTTTCACTCTACTTTGACAGACTTTTAGAAGGCAAGAGTGAAACTCTGCGTAAACAGATAATTTCTCTACTTGAGCTTGAAGCGGCAAATGAAGATGAGACAACTATAGCACTTGAACAGAGTCTTAAAAAAGGATTTGTGTCTATTAAAAATATTCTTGGGGCTACTGCTAACCTCTATAAAAATATGTCTCTTATGACTAAAATTTTAGAAAAAAGAAAATTGGAGTTGGAAGATCATCCAAGATCAGATGAGGCGATAGGTATTATTCATGCCTTAGAGGGTGATGTGTCGAAGTTAAACTCTATAGTCAAAGCACAAAGTTCACAGATGAAAGATATATACGATGATACCGCAAGTATTGTAAAGAATGTAGAGAATGAGACTATTTTTGATAACAAGTTTGGGGTATATAATAAACGCTATCTTTTAACAAAAATAGAGCAGGAGAAAGGTCTTATAAAAGAGTTCAAGCATAAGAGCTCTCTTATTATGATTGAACTCTCTAGAGAGCTTAAAAAAAGTGTTAAGAACGATAAAGCAGTACTGCTTATGACAAGAACGATAGCAAGGCTTCTGCTTAAAACGTCTCGACGTAGTGATATAGTAGCCCATTACGGTAATGGCATCTTCTCAATGCTGTTAAAACATACAGATATAGAGAGTGCTAAAAAGGCGAGTGAGAGACTTTGTGAACTTGTTTCAAACTCTAACTTTTTTCTGGCAGATCGTGAGATTCAGCTTAAGATCTCTATAGGTGTAACAAATATTGACTCGGTCTATTCAGTTGAAGAGATAGTCGTTAGTGCTATGGATGGAATAGAGAAAGCCTATGAGAAGAAAAATATTGACTTTGCGGTATCACTTAGAGCCGATAAAGATTTGGAAGTAGAATAGATAGAGATGAATTTAAGTATAGTAGAATATCCAGATAAAAAATTGCGTGAAATATCACAAGAAGTAAAAGAGTTTGATGAAAATCTTCATAAGCTTTTAGATGCAATGTATCCAGTTATGATGAATACAAATGGCATTGGTTTGGCTGCAATTCAAGTTGCATACCCTCTTCGTGTTTTGATTTTGAACATTCCTGATGAAGATGGTGAACAGCCAGAAGAGAATTTAATAGAAATTATTAACCCGGTTGTAACTCATAGAGATGGTGAAAGTGTCTATCAAGAGGGCTGCTTGAGTGTACCGAACTTTTATGAAGATGTTAAAAGGTTTGAAACTGTCACCATTAATTACCAAGATAGAGATGCAAATACTAAAACTCTTGAAGCAGATGGTCTTTTAAGTATTGCGATTCAACATGAAATGGATCATTTAGAGGGGATTTTATTTATAGATAAGCTCTCATATTCAAGACGAAAAAAGTTTGAAAAAGAGTATAAACGCATGCAAAAAGAGAAGAGAAAAATTTAAGGGTTGTCGTGAGCAATAATTTTCCCGCTAGGATAAACTATTGGTCTCCTCGTACTTGTTATAACTTTTGTTCAAGTTCTAGATTTTGTACTCGTTCAAAGTGTTTGATATTATTGCTTATTAAAGTACAGTCATTTTCAATAGCTATACTAGCTATCATTAAATCCATATCAGCAATTATATTACCATTTTTTTTCAGCCTTGCTTTTTCTTTTGCAAAAATGAGACTTGATGTTTGAGTGAATTCCAATATTTTAAAACTATCAAGAAATGGCTCAATAACTTTTAAATTTTGATTAATTTTTGAAGAGTTATATGCACCATAAATTAATGCAGTATAGTTGATTCTTGAAATATATAAATCATCCATTGGAATTTGTGATAGCTTTTCAACAACTTCTTGTTTTCCTTTTAAGAAATAGATTAATATATCACTATCTATTAAATATTTTTTCATTAAAGGTCTAACTCAAAATCTTTAGAATTTTTATCTTCAACAATATTTTTTAGCATACTATCGGCATCACTACTTTTCAATTTACCTGCAAATTGTAATAGCTGGTCGTGTTTTAAATTATTTTGCTTTGAAAAGAAGCTGATCGCTTTTTCTATAACTTCTGTTTTTGTTGTGTG
>JANTGV010000007.1 GCA_024762745.1 Sulfurimonas sp.
GTGCGGACGAAAGGACTTGAACCTTCACACCTTGCGGCACCAGATCCTAAGTCTGGCGTGTCTACCAATTTCACCACGTCCGCGTGGAATAAGTATTTAACGTCACTTCTGACATCATAACATAATATTTGTGTTAGTGGTACCCCCTACACGATTCGAACGTGTGACCTACGCCTTAGAAGGGCGTTGCTCTATCCAGCTGAGCTAAGGAGGCATATTCTAAAGGTGGTACGCCCGATAGGATTCGAACCTATAACCCTCGGAGCCGAAATCCGAAACTCTATCCAGTTGAGCCACGAACGCTACTACATATTAGTTATTATTTTATTAAACTTTATATTTATAATTATGGGGTGGGATACGGGATTCGAACCCGCGACCCCCGGCACCACAAACCAGTGCTCTAACCAGCTGAGCTAATCCCACCATCTTTAAGTCTAAATATAAATCTTGTAATTTAAAAATGGTCGGGGTGAAAGGACTCGAACCTTCGGCCCCTTGGTCCCAAACCAAGTACTCTAACCATACTGAGCTACACCCCGACCTACACAAAAATCAAACTTAGTGCTGATTAATGAGCCGGAATTATAGTCAATAACTTCTAAAATGTCAATAGTTTTTCGCTAATTCTTTTATATCTTTAGATTTTTTAGTATAATCACCTAATATTAAATAGGAAAACAGTGTATGAAAATAGCTAGGTTTAGTAGGATAGGTTTCATTTTAGCCGCAGCAGGTAGTGCTGTTGGACTCGGAAATATATGGAAGTTTCCATATATTGCTGGTGAGTATGGTGGTGGTGCTTTTGTTTTAATCTATCTTGCTACTGTTCTTCTTATAGGTTTTTCTATTATGATAGCTGAGATGCTTATAGGATACCTTGGAAGAAAAGATACTGTTAGCTCTTTTGAAGAGTTGGCACCACGGCATAAACATAGATGGAAATTTGCTGGTTTCCAAGGCCTTGCTGGTCTTTTTATTATGATATTCTACTCTGTAGTTATTGGATGGATTTTTCACTACATTATTACAGCTATCACCTCTCTTCCTGCCACAGTAGAAGAAGCAGAGAGTGTCTTTAATACAATGCTTCATACAGATATATTTACACAACTTTTTTATCACACCTTAGCATTTATTTGGATAACTTATGTTCTTACTAAGGGTATTAAGGGTGGTATAGAGAAGATGAACCTTATCTTAATGCCTGCACTTATAATTATTTTGAGCAGTATGTTTGTTTATGCAACAACTTTAGGTGCATTTAACCAAGCAGTAAGTTTTATGTTCTCTCCTGATTGGTCTAAAATAGATGCGGACTCATTTGTCACTGCAGTTGGACATGCATTTTTCACACTCTCTCTTGGTATGGGTGCTATTATGACCTACTCTGCTTCACTAGAGAAAAAATCCAACATTGTTAAAAATGCTTTTTGGGTAGTATTTTTAGATACCTCAATAGCAATTGTTGCGGGATTAATGCTTTTTACTTTCCTTTATCAGTATGGTTCTGGTCCGGCAAAAGGTCCGGGTCTTGTCTTTATTTCACTCCCTGCTGCATTTTATGAAATGGGTATTATCGGTAATATCTTTGCAGTTCTGTTTTTCATAGCACTTGCCTTTGCAGGATTGACATCTTCTGTTTCACTTGTTGAGCCAATGGTTCAATACTTCATAGACAGATTCAGATGGAGCCGCTTAAAAGCTTCGGTACTTATGGGGCTCTTTTTCTATCTTATAGGTATCATCGCCTTACTATCAAATATAGACGGCTACAAAGAAGCTCTAACCTGGGGAAGCAAAAACTTCTTTGACTGGGTCGATTATTTTACTGCAGCTATTATGCTCCCTCTTGGTGGTCTCATCATGGCTGTTTTTGTAGGTTTTGTAATTGAGAAACAGAGAGTCGAATCTGTTATGAGACCTCAACTCGGGTTTGCCTTTGATATTTGGTATTTCTCTTTACGTTATATCACACCAATTGCAATGTTTGTGGTAATGCTTAGTTTAATGGGTATAATATAGGATGAATAAAATCCAGAACAAGTGTATAGAACTCTTGCTAAATGAGGGAATTGATATCAACTCGGAGATAGACTTTAATGTCAATGATAAAGTCCATACCTTGAGTTTCAAATATATAATAGAGACCTTTATGCAATCTTCCCAAGAGTCCCAACTTGTTTTTTTAACAGCCTTACAAAAATCTCTAGATACCAAAGAGATGGGTGTAGATAGATTTTTTGAAGGAATGGGACAACTTTTACTTATGACACATCTTTCAAAAAAAGTAGAGATTTAATATGAAACAAAACTACAGATACATCTTACTCTACATCACATTTACTCTTCTAACACTTCTAATGTTCTATTTAACTGCAATGTTGAAAGAACAGGGGTATGAACTTGGGGGGATTAATACTTTAAATCATATTAACAGCTATGAGGAGATAATCACCTATGTAGAAGAAAAAACAGTTCTTTTAAGAACTCTTCTATTCATATTGTTATTAAGCATAACTGTACTAGTGCATCAACAGATGAAGAACAATGAAAAGCTTCAACAAGAGGTGACAAATAGAACTCATGAGATATTTCAGACTAAACTCTTACTACAAGAGATTTTAGATACAGATCATAGCCTTTTAATGGTTGTCTATAAAAAAGAGATTATTTTGGCAAACAAAACAATGCTTGATTTTTTTAATACTGACTCCTTAAGTAACTTTAAAAAAACTCATAAACATTTATCAGATTCATTTGTTAAAGTAAAAGATGAAGAGTTCTTGTCCCAATATATAGATAAAATACATTGGATAGAGTATCTTGAAAAAGAGCAGGAGAATAAAAAGCTCAAAGTACTGATGAGATATGATGGTGAAGATAGATATTTTAGACCTCACACAAAAGAGATTACTGTAGAAGATAGAAAACTGCAAATTATTATATTTGACGAAATTACAAATGAACTCAAAGACATCAAAAGATTAGAGGAAAAAGCTTCTAAAGACTCCTTGACAAAACTCTTTAACAGAGGTAAGTTTGATGATGTTTTATCAAAAGAGATTTCTATAGCTAATACAATAGAGGCTCCACTATCCGTCATATTTTTAGATATAGATTATTTTAAAAAAATAAATGACACTCATGGACATGATATAGGTGATAGCGTTTTAAGAGAAGTAGCAGATATTTTAAGAAACGCAACACGAAAGGGAGACTTTATCGCAAGATGGGGTGGTGAAGAGTTTATTATTACACTTCGTTCTACTAATATCGTGCGTGCATCTATCCTTGCAGAAAAAATTCGTGAAAGTGTTGAAACATATGAGTTTTTAGATGGTGGCACCCAGACTGTATCGATTGGCGTAAGTGAATATATTTTCAATGAGTCAAAAGAGGATTTACTAAAAAGAGTTGATGAGGCACTCTACAAAGCTAAAAAGAGTGGCAGAAACAGAGTTGTAGTTAAATAAAGAGACTCTTTAGGAGTCTCTCTGTTTATATGATATTGTTAAAACTGAATAAGCCCGTCAATTGGACTTGATGCTGTAGCGTAAGGCTTTTTAGGAATTCTTCCTGCTAAGTAAGACATACGACCTGCACGAACTGCGTGCTTCATCGCCTCAGCCATCACCATAGGATTTTGTGCTTGAGCAATTGCAGTATTAGTTAAAACACCCTCCGCTCCAAGCTCCATTGCGTAAGCCGCATCACTTGCACAACCAATACCAGCATCCACAATAATAGGTAAATCAACTGCATCTTTTACAAATGCGATGTTATAAGGATTCTGAATCCCTAGACCTGATCCTATAGGAGCAGCAAGAGGCATAATAGCATGAGCACCAGCATCTTCTAAACGCTTTGCCATAATTGGATCATCTGAAGTATATGCCATAATAGTGAAGCCCTCTTTTGATAATACTTTACAAGCTTCGATTGTTGCTAAAACATCTGGATAAAGAGTCTTTTGTGTATCTCCAATAACCTCCAGCTTGATTAAATCAATCCCTGTTGCCTCACGAGTGAGTCTAAAAGTTGTAATTGCCTCTTCAGCAGTTACACAACCAGCAGAGTTTGGTAAAAACTTTACATTTGTTCCAGCAAAAGTATCACGAAGGTTCTCTTTGTCCGGATCTGTAATATTCAAACGACGAACAGCAACAGTGATAAGCTCACTTCCAGATGCTAAAGTTGCATCTTTTGTCATCTCAAAAGAGTCATATTTTCCACTTCCAACAATTAAACGTGAACCTAGTTCATATTTTCCGATTTTTAGTATATTATCCACTTAAAATTCCTATATTTGTAATTATTGTCTGATTTATAACATAAGCTTTCTTATAAAATACCAGAAATTATTTTATAAACTGTTTTTCTTAGTAATTAGTGCAAAAGAAGATTCATTCCTATAAACCAAAGCTTCTCTGTTACACAAACTTTACACTGATTTCATATATAATTGCTTAATAATATATAAAGGGGTGAGAATGAAAAAAGTATTTCAAGTACACAATGTAAAGTGTGGAGGATGTGCCTCTACACTAAAAAAGGAGTTACTTCAAGATTTTGGTGCAGTAGATGTAAATCTAGAGGTCGAACCAAGAGAGATAACTCTTGAGATAGAAGATGAGGATTTAGACAAACTAAAACTCAAGTTAAGAGCTCTAGGATACCCCTTAACAACTGATGAACTTTCAACATTTCAAACAGTTGGTACTACAGCAAAAAGTTTTGTCTCCTGTGCTATTGGAAAAATGAACACTGAGAAATAGAGTCTATTAAATCTCTAGGCGATAAGGAGAAATTTGAACCTTTGTACTCATGAGCTAACTTTGTATGTGCCAATGATGCACTTATCGCTGCGTTTACAGGTTCATACCCTTGTGCTAAAAGTGCTCCAATAAGTCCGCTAAGTACATCACCGCTTCCTCCTTTTGCTAAAACTGAACTTCCATGAGGGTTCACGTAAAAATGCTTATCTTTACCAATAATCACATTTGAACCCTTTAAAAGTAACACTGCGTTTGGATAACGACTGCAGAAAGCCTCTGCATATTTGAATCGATTTGCTTGGAGCTCCTCTATAGTTATATTTGCTATATTTGTAAGTTTTAAAAGAGTAATAAACTCTTTTGGATGAGGAGTTAAAACAAGTTTCTCTTTTTTCAAAATATCTAAGAGTATCTCCATATGAAAAATATCTGCATCTACTACCAATGCAATGTTTTTCTCTAAAAAGCCTTGTAATTCACTATCACTAAACTCAAAACCAAGGCCCATACCAAGAGCTAGTGCTGTTGCGTTTTGAGGTATATCATGCCCATACATCAACTCATAGGGAATAGATAAAACCTGTTCATTTTCATACCCTACCAAAGTCACTAAACCACTTCCAAACTTTAAAGCAGAGAGTGCGCTAATAATACTAGCGCCTATCTTCTCACCACTTATAACTGCTAAGTGACCAAAACTTCCCTTATGTGTATTTTTTTTCTCTCTAAAAGGTAACTGCATATCTTCCATATCTAAAAGCTTCCAGTTTGACTCTATTTCATAAATCTCACGAGAAACACCTAGGTCCACAACTTTTATTTCACCAACAAACTCTTTAGCTTCATCTAAAAACATAGATTTTTTCAGAGAACCCATAGTTAAAGAGACATCAGCGACAAAAGTATCTTGGGCACAGTTTCCATTTATATCTAAACCCGATGGAATATCACAGGCTATCTTAAACGCACTGATTGCATTTAATTTTTGCATAGTCTCCCTAAGACCCTCATAAAACTCCCCTACAAAGCCTGTTCCAACTACAGCGTCAACTAAAACATCACACTCAGTGAGTTCATTAGACTCTGTAACACCAACACTACGACTGCGTTTAGTCTGCAAGATTGCCATTTTTGATTTTGGATGTTTGACATAAAAGAGCTTCACATCATACTCTTTATGAAGCTGACGGGCAAGCACAATCCCGTCTGCACCGTTATTTCCACTTCCGCAAGCTATCAGTATTTTAGATTTCTTTTCAAAATTCTCTCTAATATAATCAGCTATTCCATCAGCTGCGTGTTCCATTAAAATATCTTCACTAAGTCCAAACTCATCATAACAGCGTCTGTCTAAAGAACTAACTTCATCAAATAGCTTTTGCATACAAAACTCCTATTTTGGTTATTATAGTATAATCACATTATGAATTACAAAGAGATAGCACAAGAGACTTTAAATATTGAGGCAAACACCCTCTTAGAGGCTGCAAAAAATATTGATGACGTTTTTGATAAAGCAGTGGATATTATTTTAAACTGTCAGGGAAAGCTTGTTGTTACCGGTGTTGGAAAAAGCGGACTTATCGGAGCTAAAATGGCTGCTACTTTTGCTTCTACAGGAACTCCAAGTTTTTTTCTTCATCCGACAGAGGCACTGCATGGAGACCTAGGGATGATAAGCTCTAACGATGTGGTGATTGCTATAAGTTACAGTGGTGAAAGTGAAGAGTTAAGCTCAATACTTCCGCATATAAAACGTTTTGGGACTCCTCTTATCGGAATGACAAGAAATCAAAAATCAACTTTAGGAGAACACAGCGACTTAGTAATAGACGTAGTTGTTGAAAAAGAGGCTTGCCCTTTAGATATAGCTCCAACAAGCTCAACAACACTCACTCTTGCCCTTGGTGATGCACTCGCAGTATGTTTAATGAAAGCAAGAGATTTCAAAAAGAGTGATTTTGCCTCTTTTCACCCGGGCGGAGCTCTAGGAAAACAGCTTTTTGTAAAAGTATCTAACCTCATGCAGAGTAAAAATTTGCCTATCGTAGATAAAAATACAAAAGTTAAAGATGCTATTCTTAAAATAAGTGAAGGAAGACTGGGTACTGTGTTAGTAACCGACAGTGACAACAGACTTGTAGCACTAGTAAGTGATGGTGATATCCGTCGTGCACTCTTACAAGATGACTTCTCACTTGAAGATGATGTCTTAAAATATGCAACAATGAACCCTATGACTTGCCAAGATGAAGATATGCTTGCTAGTGAAGCATTGGTTATGATAGAAGAGAAAAAGATACAACTTTTAGTAATTACAGATAAAAATAAAAATATAAAGGGCGTACTCCATATCCATACGCTCATAGAAAAAGGTATTTCATAAATGGCAATGATGCGTTTAAACAAATATATTGCTCACCACTCAAGCTACTCAAGAAGAGAAGCGGACAAAGCTATTCAAGATGGTTATGTAAGAGTAGATGGTGAGATTCAAGACAACCCTGCAACTCAAGTTGATGAGAAAGATGTTATCGTTTATGTGAGTGGTAAACAGATTACTCCAAGAGATAAGTATACAGTTATCGTCTACAACAAACCAAAGGGTGAGCTTGTAACTAAAAATGATCCTCGAGGAAGACGAACTATCTACGACACACTCGGACACAAGTATAAACACTTTATTCCTGTTGGACGATTAGATTATGCAACTGAGGGTGTTTTACTTCTTACAGATGCTTCAAAAGTTGCAACTGCTCTTATGAATTCAGGGCTAGAGAGAGTCTATAAAGTAAAAATAAAAGGTGCAATCACACCTGAGATGGAAGCTGCAATGCTTAATGGTTTAGAGCTGGTCGATGCCACCGCCGGCGGACACTCACACTCCAAAGTTACCTCAATGACTTTTGCACCTTTTATCGCTTACAAAATTCAAAAAAATGAGCACAACTACTCTGTTTTAAAGATTGCGATTACTGAAGGACAGAACCGTGAGATTAGAAGATTTTTTGCTCATTTTGGAACTGAAGTGGCTGATTTGAAACGTCTTAGTTTTGCAGAGATAGAACTTAACAATCTGCCAACTGGAAAGTCGAGATTTTTAACAAGAAGTGAGTACTCTGCTCTTTTTACATTTATGAAAGCTGAGGAAAAACTAGCTCGTGAAAAAGCTGGCAGTAAAGGCAAAAAATAGTTGAGTGACTTCACACATCTTCTACGCCCCTCTACATTTGATGATTTAGTTGGACAAGAACACTTAAGTGAAACAAATGCACCTCTTCGTACTCTTTGTGAAAAAGGTGTATTAGGTCACAGTTTTATCTGGGGACCAGCGGGATGTGGTAAAACATCCATTGCCCGTATTATCGCAAAAACAATGGACTTGCCTTTTTATGAATTTAATGCAACCTCACTCAAGATAGACCAACTTCGTAAAATTTTTGAACAGTATAAAAATGCTCTGCAAAAACCTCTTATATTTATAGATGAAGTACATCGCTTAGCAAAAAACCAGCAAGAGGTTTTACTTCCGGTTATGGAGAGCAACAGCGTTTTAATCATAGGTGCTTCAACAGAAAATCCATTTTTCACTCTCACATCTGCAATTCGTTCTCGTTCAATGCTTTTTGAGATAAAGCACATAACAAATGCAGCTCTTCACACCCTTTTAGATAGAGCCTTAAACGCAGGAAAGCTAAATTGTGATGATGAGACAAAAGAGTATTTGGTTGCTACAAGTGGTGGTGATGCCCGAGCAATGCTTAAACTCTTAGAGTTCGCCTCAAACCTTGGCACAACAATTACACTTAAAAATCTTAAATCTCTCCGTCCAAATGCTCTTCAGACCGGAAGTAGTGAAGCGGGTGTTCATTATGACTTAACATCAGCACTTATAAAATCTATACGAGGTTCTGATGCTGATGCTGCCATATACTACCTCGCCCGCTTAATCGAAGGTGGAGAGAGCGCTGATTTCATCGCACGCCGTCTAGTGATTTTAGCGAGTGAAGATGTTGGAAACGCAAACCCTCAAGCTCTAACTCTCTGCACATCTACCCTTACAAGTGTGAGTAAAATCGGTTATCCCGAGGCTAGAATCATTTTGGCTCAAGCTGTAGTGTATCTCTGCGCTTCGCCAAAGTCAAACTCATCTTACCTAGCTATAAATGAAGCTCTAAATGCTGTCAGAAGTGGTACTATACTAGATATTCCAAAAAATATAAAACAACAAAATGAGAACTATCTATACCCCCATGACTATGGTGGATATGTAAAGCAGGAGTATCTATCACAACCGCTTAAATTTGTTGAGTTAAAAGAGATAGGTTATGAGCAAAAAATGAAAGAATGGATAGAAAAGCTTAACAGTTTAAAATAATTTTTGGTATGATATATAGATAACTTGAAATAAGGCTGGACAATGGATATATCATCATCTTCAAACACCATCACAATAGTTGGAAATATAAAAACTGTTGGGGATTTTCAATCTATTAAAACAGCGGTAGATTCAATTAAAAATTCATATAAAACTATCATCCTAGAGATTCAAGATTCTATTTCAATTACCTCATCTATAATTGGTTATCTTAATAAACTTGTACTAAAAGATGGTATAGATTTAAACATGAAAGTTGGTGACAAACAGCTCATTGCACTTCTTGAAGAGCTTAATCTAGCAGCTACATTTAAAGTAACTGCCAATTAACTTCAAATAATAAATTAGCAGTATGCCCCATAAAGAGCAAGAACTTCAAAAACTACAAGAGAGACATAAGTACAACTCCTATCAAGAAGAGTTAGCATTTGCAAAAGAGTTAAATATACTCAGAAATGATTTTTACTATCAGATGATAGACTCTACCCATGTCTCTTTAGTCGATTTTCTCTATCAGCCTCTTGATGTTATCAGTGGTGATGCTTATACTGCCAGACGTATCGATGAGTATAGAACTTTCTATCTTATAGTAGATGGTATGGGTAAAGGCTTATCTGCTTCACTCACTGCTATGATACTGACCTCTTTTGTCAACCACCTTATAGACAAGATGAAAGAGCATGACAGCTTCAGTCTCGATATATTAGTCAAAGAGTCTATGGACTATATGAAACCCATCCTCTTGGAAGAGGAAGCTGTTGCTGTTGATTACATACTTTTCAACACAGCCTTTAACACTCTCTCCTATGCTAAGTTCGCTATGCCAGCTTCTCTACTTCAAGATAAACTTCACGATATTATCAAAATCAAATCCAACAATCCTCCAATGAGCAAGTACCAAAATAGTTTTAAAATAGATGAGTACAATGTAAAAAGAATTGATAAGTTTCTTTTCTTCAGTGATGGTGTAGTTGAGAACATGACATCTCACAATACCACTTATGCTCAATATATAGAAGATGACTTTAAACACAGTTTTACAAGAGAAAACTTGAAACAGAAGTTTTTTTCAAAAATAGAGAAAGCTGAAGATGATATCACAATGATTTTTATCAACCGCATTCCATTTGAAGATGCAACAAATCATGAAAAAAGTTTTGCGACCACACTCAATGACCTTGATAAGGCTAGTGAATGGTATGAGGAGCTATGGAGCACACTAACAAATAATACAGAAGTTTCCAATAAGGCTTCCCTTACTTTTACAGAACTCTATATGAATGCTTATGAGCATGGGAACTTAGGTATAGATTCAGAGACTAAACATAGACTGCTTGATGAAGATATCTACTTTGAAACACTCCAAGAAAAAGAGCTAGATTGTCATAAGAAAATAGATGTAAAAGTAAGCCGTCTCTCTTACAACTCATCAGAGTATATTATTACTCAGATAAGTGATGAGGGAAAAGGTTTTGACACTCAAATACTGAGTGAAATATTTAGAAACTCCAAAACTTTTAATGGCCGTGGCGTTTTTGTCTCAAGAACAAACTCCTTGGGAATTTACTATAACTCCAAGGGCAACAGTGTCCTCTATCTCCACAAGCTATAAATTACTTTTTGGCTATAATTTTAAAAATCACAAGGGATTATAATGTCTAAAATCACTCTCGACGACCAAGAAGCACTCGATTATCATGAATTTCCAAAACCAGGAAAAATCTCTGTAGAGACTACAAAAGCAGTTGCAACTCAAAAAGACTTGTCTCTAGCCTACACTCCCGGTGTTGCTGTTCCATGTCTAGAAATCGAAAAAAATCCAGAAGATGCCTATAGGTACACTGCAAAAAGTAACCTAGTAGCAGTCATCTCAAACGGAACAGCAGTTCTTGGACTTGGTAATATAGGAGCCCTAGCTTCCAAGCCAGTTATGGAGGGCAAAGGAGTCCTCTTTAAAAACTTCTCAGGACTCGATAGTTTTGATATAGAGGTAGATACTGAGAGCGTAGATAGATTCTGTTCTGTTGTAAGTGCCATTGCCCCAACATTTGGCGGGATAAACTTAGAGGATATAAAAGCTCCGGAGTGTTTTGAAATAGAGCGTCGCTTAATTGAAGAGCTAAATATCCCCGTAATGCATGACGACCAGCACGGAACAGCTGTTATATCAGCAGCGGGAATTATAAACGCATGTAAAGTTACGGGAAAATATACACACCACTTAAAAATTGTAGTGGTTGGTGCCGGTGCGGCAGCTATATCCTGTGCAAGACTCTACCGTGAGCTCGGTGCCGATGAGATACTAATGCTCGATTCACGCGGACTTATTCATGATGGTAGAAGTGACCTTAATGAGTTTAAAAGAGAGTTCTCAGTAAAACATTACATGCCACACAAAGAAATATTTGAAAACGCAGATGTCATTGTAGGACTCTCAACACCAGGTTCTTTTACAGTTGAAGACATTAAACTAATGGATAAAGACCCTGTGATTTTTGCGCTTGCAAACCCTACTCCCGAAATTTTTCCAGATGAGATCAAAGCAGTGAGAGCTGATGCTATCGTAGCAACAGGAAGGAGTGACTTTGACAATCAAGTAAACAATGTCCTCGGTTTTCCATTTATATTTCGTGGGGCAATAGATGTAAGAGCTACGGAGATAAACATGGAGATGAAGCTAGCGGCTTCCAAAGCACTTGCTCTCTTAGCCATGCAAGAAGTCCCTGAGTATATCAATGAGCTTTACGATAAAAAACTATCATTTGGCAAGGATTACCTTATTCCAAAACCATTCGACAAAAGACTTATTATTGAAGTATCAAGTGCTGTAGCCCAAGCTGCCATAGAGAGTGGTGCATCGACAATGAAAAACTTTAATCTTAAAGCCTATAAAAAAGAGTTGTCAAATATCCTTAGCTAAAGTGTAGAATTTTTTTAGTCCTAACTTTGCCTTAGCATCAAGACTGTAAGAGATAGACTCTAAATACTCCAAGATATCAGCCTCTTTAACGGAGGTTCTTTTTGAAGCCTGAGCCAAAATATAACGGGGAATTTTGACTCTGCGTTTTAAAAATTCTCTCTCTATTTTTTGATACACTTTTTTATCTTTGTGGTAGCATAAAAGTGCAAATACAAAAGAAGATCTATATTGTCTATTCCACTCACTTGCCAAATCTACATGAGGTTCACCTGAGAGATAATATCTAAGTGCTTTATCACCTATGAGAACTTCACCCTTAATATCCAATATACGGGCTAAAACATTTGAAGATGCCGACTCTGCATCAGTTTTGTCTTTTTTCGATGGAATAACGATAACACTTCGAACATCTTTTTTTGCAACAATTCCTAGACCTACATGAGAGTACTTTTTAGCACTAATACTGGATATAAACGCAGCATCAACACTACGAGATATAAACTTTTTATTTATCTGAGCAGGTACACCGCGTTTATAGTGCATACTCATACTCTGCTGAGAGCTCTTTGTAAAACGCTTCATAAAAACGTGAAAAGGAAGTAAATTAAGATATTCTATTTTTCCAAAAACCACTTACACTCCATAACTATTTTATGAAATTATACACGACTTAACTTATCTTAGATATAATTCAATCAATAATTAAGAAGGCATATATATATGGTAAAAGTTGAATTTTTAGGACCTATACAAAAAGATGCACTAGAACTAGATATCAAGAATTTAAATGAACTAGCAGCAATTTTACAAGAGGATACAGAGATGACAGAATGGTTAAAAAACTCTGCTGTAGCAGTAAATGACACTCTTGTCTCTTCACTCGAAGCTCCCCTTAATGATGGAGATAAAATCTCACTACTTCCTCCAGTGTGTGGAGGCTGAGCCTTGTTAAAACTATATGATGGTGCGCTGGACGTACCGACTATTTTAAAAGAGTGGTACGAAGCAGAGGCGACTAGCAACTACGGTGCTTACATCCCTTTTGTTGGAACTGTAAGAAGTGAAGATGGGATAGATGGACTTAGTTTTGATATATATGAACCAATTTTAGAATCCTGGTTTAAATCTTGGCAAGAGAGAGCACAAGCAAAAGGTGCGGTTATAAAGATGGCTCACTCACGCGGTGATGTCATGCTTCATGAATCATCATACATTGCCTCTGTATTTTCACCAAAACGAAGAGT
>JANTGV010000008.1 GCA_024762745.1 Sulfurimonas sp.
GAGTTAAGAAAAGCTGCTCGTGCTAAAGATACAAGTGTTCAGGTTGTTAAAAATACTTTAGCAACAATAGCGTTAAACAATGCTGGAATGACTGGTGTTGAGATTAAAGATACAAATATTTTTATTTGGTCTGATGATGTTATAAACGCTGCTAAAGTTTCTGCTGACTTCGCTAAAAACAACGAACTATTTGTTATTAAAGCTGGTTACTTAGATAAGGAACCTGCAGACATAGCTAAAATTGAAGCGTTTGCTAAACTTCCAGGTCGTGATGAACTTCTTGGTATGCTTGCAGCTACTTGGATGGCTCCAGTTACAAATATGGCAATTGGAATCGATGCGCTTAGAAAGAAAAAAGAAGAAGAAGCTTAGTCTTCACTTCAAAATGTGATTGAATTCACAAAAAATTAAATAAATAAAATAAAAGGAGTTACAATGGCTGTAACTAAAGAAGACGTATTAGAGTATATTTCTGGTTTATCTGTTCTTGAGCTTTCTGAGCTTGTTAAAGAATTCGAAGAAAAATTTGGTGTATCTGCACAACCTGTTGCTGTAGCTGGTGGAGCTGCTGCTGGTGGTGAATCTGCTGCTGAGAAAACTGAGTTTGATGTTGTTTTAACTGATGCTGGTGCTAAGAAAATTGGTGTTATTAAAGCTGTTCGTGGTCTTACTGGTTTAGGACTAAAAGAAGCTAAAGAAGCTTGTGAAGCATTACCATCTACAATCAAAGAAGGTGTAGATAAAGAGACTGCTGAAGAAGCTAAAGCTGCTCTAGAAGAAGCTGGTGCAACTGTAGAAGTTAAGTAAGCTTTTTTACTTTTTATGAGAGCCTTGTGCTCTCAATTTTTGGGCGCTTGTGCGAAGAGAATTGAATCTTTTGGCACAAGTGCCCTTATGTCGTTTATAAGCACTGTAAAAAATGAGCCCATTTCAAGAGCTCGAAATCTATCTAGAGACGTCTAGATATGATACGCTTAATACTTTAAATTAAGCCCCTAATAATTACTCATCGAGGTAGCCTATGTTAAACACTTTATATTCCGGAAATCGTCTTCGTGTAGACTTCTCTAAAACTCCTCAAGAAATTGAAGTACCAAATTTACTACAACTGCAACAAAGTTCATATGACAAATTTTTAATGCTAGAAGCAAAAGATAGAACTGCTAGTGGCATTGAAGAAGTATTCCAGTCAGTTTTTCCTATTCATGATGCTCAAAACAGATTAACAGTTGAGTATATTGGTAGTGAAGTTGCTAACCCTAAATATACGGTTAGAGAGTGTATGGAGAGAGGTCTTACATACGCAGTTTCACTAAGAATGAAAACACGTCTTGTACTTTGGGACAGAGATGAAAACACTAAAGAAAAGCTTGGTGTAAAAGATATAAAAGAGCAGAGTATTTTTGTTCGTGATATCCCACTTATGACTGATAGAACTTCTTTTATTATCAACGGTGTAGAGAGAGTTGTTGTAAATCAGCTTCACAGATCACCAGGTGTAATTTTTAAAGAAGAAGAATCAACTACTGCGGGTAATAAACTTATTTATACAGGTCAAATTATTCCAGACCGTGGTTCATGGTTATATTTTGAATATGATCCTAAAGATATTCTTTACATGAGAATTAATAAGCGTCGTAAAGTACCTGTTACAATTATGTTCCGTGCTTTAGGATACTCAAAACAAGATATACTAAAACTGTTTTATCCAATACAGACTATCTCAATAGCTGATAATAATTTTTCTATTGCGTTTAATCCAAGTGATTACTCTGCTAGACTAACTTATGACTTAATTGACATGAATGATAAAGTTCTAGTAGGTGCTGCAAAAAGATTATCAGCTAAGAAAGCACAAAAGCTAATTGACGATGGTTTAAAAGAGGTTAAATATCCTTTAGAAGTCTTACTTGAACGTTATCTTGCAGAGCCAATAATAGACCCAGAGACTGGAGAAATTCTTTTTGATACTATGACTCATATAGATGAGACAAAGCTGAAGAAAATGGCTGAGATTGGTGTAACAGAGTTTAAAATTGCTAATGATTTAGCTGAGGGTGTAGATAGTTCAATCATTAATGCATTTAATGCTGATGCAGACTCTCTTAAACTACTGAAGCAGACTGAAGAGATAGAAGATGAAAATGATCTTTCTGCTATTCGTATTTATAAAGTTATGAGACCAGGTGAGCCGGTAACTAAAGAGGCAGCTAAAATATTTGTAAATCAACTTTTCTTTGATCCAGAGAGATATGACTTAACGAAAGTTGGTCGTATGAAAATGAATCACAAGCTTAGTATGGATATTCCTGAATATATTACAGTTTTAACCCACCAAGATATAATTGAGTCTGTAAAATACGTTATTAAAGTTAAAAATGGTCAAGGTCATATTGATGATAGAGATCACTTAGGTAATCGTCGTATCCGTTCAATCGGTGAACTTTTAGGAAATGAGTTACATAATGGTCTTATCAAAATGCAAAAAGCAATCCGTGATAAACTCTCTACAATGAGTGGACCTATGGCTGAGTTAATGCCTCATGATTTAATCAACTCAAAAATGATTACTTCAACTATTATGGAATTTTTCTCTGGTGGGCAACTTTCTCAGTTTATGGATCAAACAAATCCACTTTCTGAAGTTACACACAAGCGTCGTCTTTCAGCACTTGGTGAAGGTGGTCTTGTAAAAGAGAGAGCTGGTTTTGAAGTACGTGATGTACACCCGACTCACTATGGTCGTATCTGTCCGATTGAGACTCCTGAGGGTCAGAATATTGGTCTTATTAATACTCTTGCAACATATTCAAAAGTTAATGAGCATGGATTCATTGAAGCACCATATAAAGTAATGAAAGATGGTAAGATTACTTCAGAAGTTGTATACTTGACTGCAACTCAGGAAGAGGGTGTTATGATCGCAGCTGCTTCTAATAAACTTGATGAAAACAACCAGTTTATAGAAGAGCTTATTTCTGTTAGACAAGATGGTGAGATTTTACTTCGTAAGGCTGAAGATTGTGAATATGCTGACCTCTCATCACATATGGTTGTTGGTGTAGCTGCTTCACTTATTCCGTTCCTTGAACATGATGATGCAAACCGTGCGCTTATGGGATCAAACATGCAGCGTCAAGCTGTACCATTGTTAAAAGCAAACTCTCCTATGGTTGGAACAGGTGTTGAGAAACTTGTTGCTCGTGACTCTTGGGAGTGTGTGAAAGCTAAGCGCCCAGGTACTATTGAAAAAGTTGATGGCAAGCATATATATGTAATGGGTGAAGAAGATGGTGAGATATATATTGATTACTATCCACTGCAGAAAAACCTTAGAACGAACCAAAATACTTCATTTACTCAAAAACCGATTGTAAATGTTGGGGATAAAGTGATTAAGGGTCAAATAATTGCTGATGGTCCAAATATGGATCAGGGTGAATTGGCACTTGGTGTGAATGCTATGGTTGCGTTTATGCCTTGGAATGGTTATAACTTTGAGGATGCGATTGTAATCTCTGAGAGACTGATCCGTAAAGATGCGTTTACATCAGTACATATCTATGAGAAAGAGGTTGAAGCTCGTGAACTAAAACATGGTGTAGAAGAGATTACTCGTGATATTCCAAATGTACGTGATGATGAGTTAGCACACCTTGATGAGTCCGGTATTATTAAGATTGGTACTCAGGTAAAAGGCGGAATGATTATTGTTGGTAAAGTTTCTCCGAAAGGTGAAGTAAAACCAACACCTGAAGAGCGTTTATTGCGTGCAATTTTTGGTGAAAAAGCTGGTCATGTTGTAAATAAATCTTTATATTGTCCACCATCTATGGAAGGTGTAGTAGTTGATATTAAAATTTTCACTAAAAAAGGTTACGACAAAGATGCTCGTGCTTTAGAGTTAGAGAAAGAGGAGCGTGATTATTTAGAGCGTGAACACTACGATAGACTTATTATGATAGACAAAGAGGAGATGTTAAGAGTTACTAAACTTCTTACTCGTGAACCTTTACAGTCAGATATTAAAGTTGGTGAAACTGAATATAAAGCTGGTGATACAATTAATGGTGAAGATTTAGTTGAAGTAAATCGTTTCGCTATGAATGCTATTGTTAAATCATTCTCTGAAGAGATTCAAGATGAGTACAATAAAACTAAAAACTATTTCCAAAAAGAGAAAAGAGTTTTTCGTGATGAACACGAAGAGAAACTTACTATTTTAGAAAAAGATGACATCCTTCCAAATGGTGTTGTTAAGTATGTTAAAGTTTATATTGCTACAAAACGTCAACTAAAAGTTGGTGATAAGATGGCAGGTCGTCACGGAAATAAAGGTATCGTTTCTACGATTGTTCCTGAGGTTGATATGCCGTATATGGAAGATGGACGTTCAGTAGATGTATGTCTTAACCCACTTGGTGTACCTTCACGTATGAATATTGGTCAGATTTTAGAGATGCACTTAGGTATGGCTGGACGTGAACTTGGTAACCAGATTCAAGAGCAGTTTGAAACAAAACAGAAAGACTTTATTGACACAATGCGCTCAAAAATGATTGCAATAGCTGATGTGGCTGGCATGATGGATGCAGTAAAAGTTATTGGTGCCATGAGTGATAAAGAGTTTATTAAACATGCAAGAGACTGGGCAAAAGGCGGTGTTAGATTTGCTACTCCTATTTTTGAAGGTGTAAACGCAGCAGAGTTTGAAAAACTTTATGAATTAGCGAAGATGGATTCTGATGGAAAAACTGTTTTATATAACGGTATGACTGGTGAGAAGATGAAAGAGCGTGTAAATGTTGGATATATGTACATCCTTAAACTACACCACTTAGTTGATGAGAAGATTCATGCTCGTTCAACTGGACCTTACTCTCTTGTTACACAACAACCAGTTGGTGGTAAAGCACTATTTGGTGGTCAGAGATTCGGTGAGATGGAAGTATGGGCTCTTGAGGCTTATGGTGCATCTGCAGTTCTTAAAGAGATGCTTACTATCAAATCAGATGATGTTGATGGACGTGTTCGTGCCTACAAAGCACTTACTAAAGGTGAGTTAGTACCAGCATCTGGTATTCCTGAAACACTATTTGTATTAACAAAAGAGCTACAATCACTTGCGCTTGATGTAGAGATTATGGACGAGGTAAATGACGATGAGTAAATTAGTACCAGTTGAAGTAACTGAAGATAACAGACCAAAAGATATTAAACAGCTGCAGTTTCGCCTTGCATCACCTGAAAAGGTAATGTCTTGGAGTCATGGTGAAGTAAAGAAACCTGAAACTATTAACTACCGTACACTAAAACCTGAACGTGACGGTCTATTTTGTGCAAAAATTTTCGGACCTGTTAGAGACTATGAGTGTCTTTGTGGTAAATACAAAAAAATGCGTTACAAAGGTGTGGTGTGTGAGAAGTGTGGGGTTGAAGTTACTAGCACTAAAGTTCGTCGTAACCGCATGGGTCATATTGAACTTGTAACTCCTGTTGCACATATTTGGTATGTAAGTTCATTGCCATCAAGAATTGGTACCTTACTTGGTATCAAGATGAAAGACTTAGAACGTGTACTTTATTATGAGGCATATATTGTTGAGTCTGGTGGGGAAGCGTATTATGATGCTGAAGCAAAAACTCCAGTACTCCAGTATGATGTTCTAAATGAAGAGCAGTATCGTACTTTAGTTCAAAGATTCGGTGAGTTAGGCTTTAAAGCTCGTATGGGTGGAGAAGTTATTCGTGATCTACTTGATTCTATAGACTTAGTTGATCTTTTCACAAACCTCAAAGAGGCGATAGGTGAGACAAAGTCTGAAGCAAAAAGAAAAACGATTAATAAAAGACTGAAGGTTATTGAGTCTTTCTTAAATTCAGGAAATAATCCAGCGTGGATGATGTTAACAATTTTACCAGTTCTTCCACCAGATTTACGTCCTCTTGTATCTTTAGATGGTGGAAAATTTGCTGTTTCTGATGTAAATGATTTATATCGTCGTGTTATTAATCGTAACCAACGTTTGAAGCGTTTAGTTGAACTTGAAGCTCCTGAGATTATTGTACGTAATGAAAAACGTATGCTACAAGAGTCTGTAGATGCACTTTTTGACAATGGTCGTCGTGCAAACGCAGTTAAAGGTGCTAATAAACGTCCACTAAAATCACTTTCTGAAATTATTAAAGGGAAGCAGGGACGTTTCCGTCAAAACTTACTTGGTAAGCGTGTTGACTTCTCTGGACGTTCTGTAATTGTTGTTGGACCATCTCTAAGAATGGATGAGTGTGGACTACCTAAGAAAATGGCTCTTGAACTATTTAAGCCACACTTGATAGCTAAACTTGAAGATAAAGGTTATGCGACTACAGTTAAAGCTGCTAAGAAGATGATTGAAGACAAAACAAACGAAGTTTGGGAGTGTCTAGCGGAGATTGTTGATGGTTATCCAGTTATGCTTAACCGTGCACCGACACTTCATAAACTCTCTATTCAAGCATTCCATCCGAAACTAATTGATGGTAAAGCTATCCAGCTTCACCCATTAGTTTGTGCGGCATTCAATGCCGATTTCGATGGGGATCAGATGGCAGTTCACGTGCCTTTATCTTCAGCTGCAATCGCTGAAGCTAAAGTACTTATGCTTGCATCTATGAATATTCTTCTTCCTGCGTCTGGTAAAGCGATTGCTACACCATCTCAGGATATGGTACTTGGTATCTATTATATAACTTTGGAGAAGAATGGTGTAAAAGGTTCAAATAAACTTTTTGCTAATGTTGATGAAGTGAGAATTGCTATTGAGCATGATGCACTTGATCTACATGCAAAGGTTAGAACACGTGTTGATGGTCGTATTATTCATACTACTGCTGGACGTTTACTGCTTAAAGCTATTCTACCTGATTTCGTTCCTGCTGAGTTATGGAATAGAGTTATGAAAAAGAAAGCTATTAATGAAGTTGTTGATTATGTTCAAAAGCACGGTGGTATCGGTATAACTGCAGGTTTCCTTGATCGTCTGAAAGACTTAGGTTTTAAACATGCAACTGAAGCTGGTGTTTCAATCTCTTCTGATGATATTAGAGTTCCTGATATGAAAATAGGAAAGATAACTGAGTCTAAAAATAGAGTTATTGAGATTCAAAAACAGTTTGAAGCTGGTCTTTTAACAGAACAAGAGAGATACAATAAAATTATTGATGTTTGGACAGATACAAATAATACTCTTGCATCAGAGATGATGGACTTAGTTCAGACTGATAAAGATGGATTTAACTCTATTCATATGATGGCTGATTCTGGTGCACGTGGTTCTGCTGCACAGATTCGTCAGCTAGCCGGTATGCGTGGTCTTATGGCTAAACCAAGTGGTGATATTATTGAGACACCGATTATCTCTAACTTTAAAGAGGGACTTAATGTAATTGAGTACTTTATTTCAACTCACGGTGCTCGTAAAGGTCTTGCCGATACAGCACTTAAAACAGCAAATGCGGGTTATCTGACTCGTAAGCTTGTTGATGTCGCACAGAATGTGAAAATTGTTGAACACGATTGTCACACTCACGAAGGTATTGAGATTTCAGATATTTCCGATCAAAACACACTGATTGAGTCTTTAGAAGATAGACTCAATGGTAGAGTTTTAGCAGATGATGTAATTGATCCTATATCAAATGAGATTCTTTATGCTGAGGGTACACTTTTAGATGAAATTAGTGCTAAAGTTATTGCTGAGGCTGGAATTAAAACAGCACATATCAGAACTCCGACTACATGTAAAAGTGAAGAGGGGATCTGTGCTTTATGTTATGGTGTGAATCTTGCAACAGGACATATAGTTCGTACAGGTGAAGCTGTGGGTATTGTAGCTGCTCAGTCAATTGGTGAGCCAGGTACACAGCTTACACTACGTACTTTCCACGTTGGTGGAACTGCAAGTTCTACTGCACAAGAGAGACAGGTGGTTGCTGATAAAGAAGGATTTATACGTTACTATAATCTAAAAACTTACTCTTCAAAAGAGGGTAAAAATATAGTTGCAAATAGAAGAAACGCAGCTGTTCTTCTAGTGGAACCTAAGATTAAAGCTCCTTTTGCAGGCAAGGTAGAGATTCAAACAGTGCACGATGAAGTGATTATAAGCATAATATCTAAAGAGGATACTGTACGTTATTCTCTACGTAAGATAGAGATAGCAAAACCAAATGAACTAGCAGGTGTAAGCGGACAGATTGAGGGTAAATACTACTTCCCACATGAGAGTGGTTCAGAAGTAGAAGCTGAAGAATCAATCGTTGAAACTATTAAAGATGGTTGGAATGTTCCATCACGTATTCCATATGCATCAGAACTTTTAGTTGATAATGGCGCTCCAGTAACACAAAAAATTCTTGCTAAAGAAGAGGGTACAGTTAAGTACTTCCTACTTAAAGGTGACTATTTAGAGAGATTTGAAGGGCTTAAAGCTGGTTACGAAGTGGTTGAAAAAGGGCTTTTTGCTACTGTCGTTGATGCAAACAACCGTGAGGCAGTACGTCACTATATCGCACGTGGCTCAGTTATTGTGACTGATGATGATGAAGCAGTTGATGCTTCTACGATGATTGCAAAACCATCTTCTGATGAGTCTATAGTAATAGCAGAGTGGGATCCATACTCTAATCCAATTATCTCTGAGTCAAACGGTACAGTTAAGTATGAAGATATAATTGTAGGAACAACTGCTAGTGAACAGGTAGATGAACTGACTGGTAAAACACGTTTAATGGTTAATGACCATATCTCTTCAGAATATAAACCAACTGTTGTGTTGGCAACAGAAAATGGTGAGCTTTTACGTTATGCAATTGAGCCAAAGTCATCTATATATGTTGCAGATGGTGCGGAAGTGAAGATTGCAGATATTATTGCAAAAACGCCAAAAGCACTTCAAAAATCATCAGATATTACAGGTGGTCTTCCACGTGTTTCTGAACTGTTCGAAGGTCGTCGCCCAAAAGCTACTGCACTGATATCTGAGATTGATGGGGTAGTTAGTTTTGGTAAAATGCTTCGTGGTAAAGTTAGAATAGTTATCTCTAATTCTGATAATGGAATTATTAAAGAGTACTTTGTTGATAAATCACATGAGGCTGTTGTTAATTCCGGTGATTTTGTTCATGCTGGTGAGAGACTTACTACAGGTATCCTTTCTTCACATGAACTACTTAGAATTATGGGTGTAAAAGCACTTTATAACTATTTAGTATCTGAAGTACAGCAAGTATATCGTTCTCAAGGTGTTAATATCGCTGATAAGCATATTGAAGTTATATTTACTCAGATGCTAAGACAGATTAAAATTGTCAAATCTGGAGATACTAAGTTTATTGAAGGTGATTTAATCTCTAAATCTAAGTTTGCTGCAGAAAATGAAAAAATTATGCGTCTTGGTGGTCGTCCTGCGATTGCTGAACCATTCTTGGTTGGTATTACTCGTGCCGCTGTATCAGCTGATAGTATTATTTCAGCTGCATCATTTCAAGACACTACGAAAGTATTAACAGAAGCAGCAGTATCAGCTAAGGTCGATGACCTTAACAACTTAAAAGAGAATGTAATTATCGGTCGTACTATTCCTGTTGGAACTGGTATCTATAAAGATCAAAGTGTTCAGTTTCAAGCTGAAGAAGATTAATTATAGTTCTAAACTCTCTTATTAAGTGGGTATAAACCCACTTAATGAACCCTTTTTCTCTTAATTCATACTTAAAATAAGCAAACTTTAATCACTTTTTATGTAATATCTCGTGTCTATAATTCTCTCTATAATGTTGAGAATTAAATTCTACTGGAAAATTAAGTAAAAAGGAATTGTATGCCTACAATCAATCAATTGATTCGTAAAGAGCGTAAAAAAGTGATTAAAAAATCTAAATCACCAGCTCTTGTTTCATGTCCACAGCGTCGTGGTGTATGTACACGTGTTTACACAACTACACCTAAAAAACCTAACTCGGCTTTAAGAAAAGTTGCAAAAGTTAGATTGACTTCCGGTTTTGAAGTTATTTCATATATCGGTGGTGAAGGTCATAACCTACAAGAACACTCTATCGTACTTGTACGTGGTGGTCGTATTAAAGATTTACCTGGTGTGAAGTATCACATTGTTCGTGGTGCACTTGATACAGCTGGTGTTGCTAACCGTATGGTTGCTCGTTCTAAATACGGAACAAAAAAGCCAAAAAAATAATCTGAGATTATTTTTACAGAATATTCAAAAATAGCTACAGGATTAATCTTTAGTGATTAATTTTGAGTAAATTTGAAAAACAAATTGAAGTAAGGAAAATTACAAATGAGAAGAAGAAAAGCTCCCGTTCGTGAAATTATGCCAGATCCGGTTTATGGAAGCAAAGTTTTAACGAAGTTTATAAATAAAATTATGTTAGATGGTAAAAAATCTACAGCTGAAAAAATCATCTACAGTGCAATGGATATCATTGGTGCACGTGGTGAAAAGTCAGGGATAGATACATTTAATGAAGCTATTGAGAATGTTAAACCTATTATAGAGGTTAAAAGTCGCCGTGTTGGTGGTGCTACTTATCAAGTTCCAGTAGAAGTGCGCCCTGTACGTCAACAATCACTTGCAATCAGATGGTTGGTTGATGCGGCAAGAAAACGTAATGAAAGAACAATGGCTGAGAGATTGGCAAATGAGTTCATGGATGCTGCAACTGATAAAGGTGCTGCATTTAAGAAAAAAGAAGATACTTATAAAATGGCAGAAGCTAATAAAGCATTTGCACATTATAGATGGTAATAGGATAACAGATGCCAAGAAGTCATAAATTAGAAGATGTAAGAAACATCGGTATTGCTGCTCACATTGATGCAGGTAAAACAACAACAACAGAAAGAATTCTTTTCTATACTGGTGTTGAGCATAAAATTGGTGAGGTTCATGATGGTGCTGCTACTATGGACTGGATGGAACAAGAGCAAGAGCGTGGTATCACAATTACTTCTGCTGCGACAACTTGTGAGTGGAAAGGAAAACAGATAAATATTATCGATACTCCGGGCCACGTTGACTTCACAATTGAAGTTGAGCGTTCTATGCGTGTACTTGATGGTGCTGTTTCAGTATTCTGTGCTGTTGGTGGGGTTCAACCACAATCAGAAACAGTTTGGAGACAGCGTAACCGTTATAAAGTTCCTTCTATTGTTTTTGTCAATAAAATGGATAGAACTGGTGCAGATTTCTATGAAGTTGAGCGTCAAATTCGTGAAAGACTAAAAGGTAACCCAATGCCTTTTCAACTTCCTATCGGTGCTGAAGACAAATTTGAAGGTGTTGTTGATTTAGTAAAGATGAAAGAAATTGTATGGGATGAAGATGCTGCAATGGGCTCTAACTACCATGTACAAGATATTCGTCCTGAATTACAAGAAATTTCTGAAGAATACAGAGAAAAAATGCTTGAAACTTTAGCTGAAGTTGAAGGGAATGATGAGTTCGCGATGAAATTCCTTGATGGTGAAGAAATTTCTGAAGAAGAAATCAAAGCCGCGATCAAAGAAGCAACTATTGGGATGGCTGTTGTTCCAATGACTCCGGGTACTGCATTCAAAAACAAAGGTGTTCAGACTTTACTTGACGCTGTTGTTGATTACTTACCTTCACCGGTTGAAGCACCACCGATACATGGTACAATGATGGATGATCCTGAAAAAGAGGTTGTAGTAGAGTCTACCGACAATGGTCCTTTCGCTTCTCTTGCATTTAAAATCATGACTGACCCATTTGTTGGTGTTCTTACTTTTATCCGTGTATACCGTGGTTCTTTAGAGTCAGGTTCATATGTACATAACTCTACAAAAGATAAAAAAGAGCGTGTTGGTCGTATCTTGAAAATGCATGCTATCAAACGTGAAGAGATCAAAGAGATCTACGCGGGTGAGATTGGTGCAGTTGTTGGACTTAAATCAACTACTACAGGAGATACTCTCTGTGATCCTGAAGAAAAAGTCGTACTTGAAAGAATGGACTTTCCAGAGCCGGTTATCTCTGTTGCAGTTGAGCCAAAAACAAAAGCTGACCAGGAAAAAATGGGGATTGCTCTAGGTAAACTAGCTGCAGAAGATCCATCATTTAGAGTGCACACTGATGAGGAAACGGGTCAGACTATTATTTCTGGTATGGGTGAATTGCACCTTGAGATTCTTGTTGATCGTATGAAACGTGAGTTCAAAGTTGAAGCAGAAGTTGGTGCTCCACAGGTTTCTTACCGTGAAACAATCAAAAAAGAAGTTGATCAAGAGTATAAATATGCAAAACAATCTGGTGGACGCGGTCAATTCGGTCATGTATTCTTAAAAGTTAAGCCGGGTGAAGCTGACACAGGTTTTGTATTTAACAATGAAATCAAAGGTGGAGCTGTTCCAAGAGAATATATTCCAGCAGTTGAAAAAGGTTGTGAAGAAGCAATGCAAAACGGTGTTCTTGCAGGATATCCAATGGAAGATGTTGAAGTTACACTTTATGATGGTTCTTACCATGATGTGGATTCAAATGAGATGGCATTTAAACTTGCTGCTTCTATGGGATTCAAAGAAGCTTGTCGTAAAGCAGATGCTGCAATACTTGAGCCAATGATGAAAGTTGAAGTTGAAGTTCCCGAAGATTATATGGGTGATGTTATCGGTGACCTTAACCGTAGACGTGGACAAGTAAACAATATGGGTGATAGAGCAGGAAACAAAATTGTTGATGCTTTTGTTCCACTTGCTGAAATGTTTGGTTATTCAACTGACCTTCGTTCTGCAACTCAAGGGCGTGCTACGTACGCAATGGAATTCGATCACTATGAAGAAGTTCCTAGAAATGTAGCTGAAGAAATTCAGAAAAAACGTAACGGCTAATAATTGTTATAGTTTTTAACCTTCGTACTCTCTTTGGAGAGTACATTCTCCTCTTTTAGAAATCAAAATTCTGTTATAATAATAAAAAATTTTATTAGGTTCATAATAATGCACAAAATATCTCTGCTACTAATGCTCTGTATAGTTTTATATGCACAAAACCCAAAAGCTTTTTCTGCACTTGGTGATGTCATTTATAACAATTTAGAAAAAATAGAAAAATTAAAAAATATCAACGATTATGCAGTGTATAAAAATAAGATCCAAGAGTATGTTGCTGATGTTCAAAAAGTAAAAAAAGACGGTTTTGCACTCGATGAGGGCATATATACAGATAAGATGAAATATTTGAACAAGTTACGCGAACTATCAAAAACA
>JANTGV010000009.1 GCA_024762745.1 Sulfurimonas sp.
ACTCATATAAAATAGTCTATTGTTTCTAGCCATTTGTAGCTAAAGATACCTCAGTAAACCCTGCTTGTTTTACAGCAGCTAAAACTGACATAACTATACCGTAATCCAAGTTTTTATCTGCACTTATAAGTACTGTAGCTTTCCTATCAAAACTAGTAGATTTCTTATAAAAATTTTCAATAAAGTTATTCACGAGGTATATCTCTTTATTTACTTTAAGGGTTAAATCTTTCTCTATCGTAATATGTACAGGTGGGATTTTAGAGAGCTGCTGTGTAACTGAACCTTGAGGTAGTTTAATATTCTCTTCATAAATAATATTTGGAGCTATAACCATCAAAATTGCAAGTAAAACTAGCATAACATCCACAAGTGGTGTTATATTTAACTCTGGCTTATCTTCCCAATCGTAAATCATAACTACACTTTACGAGCTAAAATAGCATCACTTTGCATCTCAAGATAAGAGATAAGTTCAAAAGATTTTCTTTTCAAAATTTGATGATAGGTATACGCAAAAATAGCTACAAATATACCAGCAGCAGTAGCAATTAAAGCATCAGAAACACCAGCAGATATAATTGACATACTTCCACTACTCTGACCTATATGAGTAAAGGTATCAAGTATTGACACAACAGTACCAAATAGTCCAATAAAAGGTGTTGTAGATGCAAAAACTGAAAGTATAACGAGGCCTTTTGTAGCCTCTTTTGTAGCAGCTAACATAGCTAAATTTAAAACTTCTTTTGAAACAGTTGAACTAGATTTAATAAAATTATTTAAAAAAGAGTTTTCATTAACAGTTGAAGCTCCTAAGAGGAGAGTCTCTAAAGAGTTATTCTCATTTTGAAGCCAACTATTAAGAGAAAAATAGCGGTATATAAACACCCAGTTTAAGATTATAAAGTATATTGACAAAAGAGCCAACACACCCAAAGTAACTGGATGACTTTTTAGATAAAAATCGATTAAGTCGTTAGTCATTGATTATATTAATCTTTGAGCGGCAGACTCTATTTTAGCAGAAACTGAAGCGATTGCAGGGTTTGAATCAGCAATAGAGTTAATAAGCTCTTTTGCGTCTTCAAGAGCTGTAGCAATAGCACTTTCACTCTCTCCACGAATTGCAACAGCACCTTCAACTAAAATAATAACTTTTTCTTCATCAACTTGAACAACGCCCCAGTTAATAAGAATAGATTCGACTGATTTATCTTCTTTTTCGACATCAACCACACCAGCTTCTAACAAAGTAGTTAGAGAAGCATGTCCAGCTAAAACGCCGAATTCTCCCTCTTCACCAGGGAGAACAACACTAACAGCTTCACCATCAAAGATACCGCCATTAGGAGTTAGGATTTCGAGTTTAAACTTATCCATTACAGTCCTTTAGTTAACATTTTGTTATTAGTTTTTCTCGTGCTTAGCGATAGCTTCATCCATACCACCAACCATATAGAAAGAGTTTTCTGACATATGATCGTAATCACCATTCAAGATACCCTTGAATCCAGCAATTGTATCTTCAAGTTTAACATATTTACCAGGAGCTCCTGTAAATACTTCAGCAACGAAGAATGGTTGTGATAAGAATTTTTCAATCTTACGAGCGCGCTCAACCACATTTTTATCATCTTCAGAAAGCTCATCCATACCAAGAATCGCAATGATATCTTGTAGATCTTTATACTTTTGAAGTGTTTGTTGAACACCACGAGCTACGTTATAGTGCTCTTCACCTAAAATTTGTGGATCAAGTAATCTTGAAGTTGAATCCAGTGGATCAACTGCTGGATAGATACCTTTTTCTGCAATTTTACGGTTAAGAACTGTTGTCGCATCTAAGTGAGCAAAAACAGAAGCCGGAGCCGGGTCAGTTAAGTCATCCGCTGGTACATAAACAGCTTGAACAGAAGTAATTGAACCAGATTTAGTAGATGTAATTCTATCTTGTAGAGCACCCATTTCACGAGCTAGAGTTGGTTGGTAACCAACAGCTGAAGGGATACGTCCAAGAAGTGCTGACATCTCTGAACCAGACTGTGCAAAACGGAAGATATTATCAATGAACATCAGTACATCAAGTTTCTTCTCATCTCTAAAATACTCAGCCATAGTAAGACCAGTAAGAGCGATACGATTACGTGCTCCTGGAGGCTCTGACATTTGACCATAACAGAGTGCAACTTTGTCAAGTACGTTTGAGTCTTTCATCTCATAATAGAGGTCATTACCTTCACGTGTTCTTTCACCAACACCAGCGAAAACTGATAAACCATCATGACCATGAGCAACATTGTGTATAAGCTCCATGATAATAACTGTCTTACCAACACCAGCACCACCAAATAGTCCAACTTTACCACCCTTAGCATAAGGAGCAAGTAAATCAACAACCTTGATACCTGTCTCAAACATCTCAGTAGTAGTTGATTGATCAACAAGTGGTGGTGGAGCACGGTGAATTGACCAAGTATCAGAATCTGTAACTTGCTCACCACCATCAATAGTTTCACCAACAACGTTGAATATACGACCAAGTACCTTTTCACCTACAGGAACTTGAATTGGAGCACCAGTAGCAGTAGCATCCATACCACGTACTAAACCTTCACTCATATCCATTGCAATAGTTCTAACACGTCCGTCACCTAAGTGAGCCGCAACTTCAAGTACTAAACGACTTTCAGTACCTTCTAAATTAATTTTAACTTCGATTGCTTCATTAATTACTGGAAGATAACCATCGAAATCAACATCAACAACCGGGCCCATAACCTGGCTAATTTTACCAATCATATTTTTCTCCATTATTTCATCGACTCCACACCACTAATAATCTCTATTAGTTCTGTAGTAATAGCTGCTTGTCTAGCTTTATTAAACTCTACTTTTAGCCCTTTAACCATCTCTTTAGCATTATTAGTTGCCGTATCCATAGCCTGCATTCTGGCACTATGTTCAGCTGCAACTGAATCTATTAAAGCGTAGTACATGTTGTATTCAACATATTTACTTACTAAAGAGTCTAGCATACGTTCTTCATCTTCTGCTTCAACTTCTAACATTGAACTTTCTTGTGACTCATTACAATCAAAACTATCAGTATCTACTGGAAGTATTTTATTAATATGTAACTCCTGAGTTATCATATTTTTATATCCATTGTATACTACATGAAGTCCATCAATTTTTCCATCTTTGTAATCTTCAATAGAAGTTGTAATAAATTCATCAGACTTATCTTTTTGAGGTTTAGAACTTAAGTCTACAACTGTGTCAAACATCTCAACTTCGTTGTAGTTATAAAACTCTATACCTTTTTTACCGATTCCACGTAAACGCACTTTTACATTTTGTTCTTTATACTCTTTTAAAAGTTTGTTAACAGCTTTAATAGTTTGAATATTAAAACCACCACAAAGACCTTTATCAGCAGTAACAAAAATAATATCTACCATTTTTGGATTTTCAATCTTTGTAAAACAACGATTTTCAATTCCTCCAACTTTATTACAATCAATGCGTCCAGCTATTTCGGCAATTACCTGATTCATCTTGTCAGCATAAAGACGAGAGCGCTTCGCTAACTCTTCCGCACGACGAAGCTTAGCAGTTGATACAAGCTTCATTGCACGTGTCGTCTTCTGAGTGTTAGAAACACTCTTAATCTGTCTCTGAATATCTTTCAAGTTTGCCATCAAATATTCCTTAGTTAGCTACAAAGCTAGCTTTAAACTCTTCAAGTGCTTTCATCATTAATGCTTTAGTATCATCATCTACTTTAGAAGCGCTTCTGATATTCTCAAAGATTTGAGGGTAAGATGCTTCAATAAATGGATACAGTTCAGCTTCAAAACGAACTACATTTGACGGATCAAAATCATCTAAGAAACCTTCATTACCAGCAAAAATGATAACAACTTGCTTCTCAGCAGATAGTGGAGAAAATGGTCCTTGCTTAAGAACTTCTACCATTCTTTGACCACGTTCTAACTGGTTACGAGAAACTTCATCAAGATCAGATGCGAACTGAGCAAATGCTTGAAGTTCACGATACTGAGCAAGATCAAGACGTAAAGTACCTGCAACCTGCTTGGTAGCTTTAATCTGAGCAGCACCACCAACACGAGATACTGAAAGGCCAACGTTAATCGCTGGACGAACACCCGAGTTGAACAGGTCTGTTTCTAGGAAGATTTGACCATCAGTAATTGAGATAACATTAGTTGGAATATATGCTGCTACATCTCCAGCTTGAGTCTCAATAATTGGAAGTGCTGTTAAAGAACCAGCTCCCTGATCATCACCCATTTTTGCAGCACGCTCAAGTAGACGAGAGTGAATATAGAAAACATCACCAGGGTATGCCTCACGACCTGGAGGACGACGAAGGATAAGTGACATTTCACGATATGCAACTGCGTGCTTTGATAAATCATCATATACTATTAGACCATGTCTAGCATTATCACGGAAATATTCACCCATAGTAACACCAGTATATGGAGCTAAGAATTGAAGTGCAGCAGCTTCAGCAGCAGTAGAAGATACAACTATAGTGTATTCCATTGCACCATGCTCTTCTAAACGACGAACAATTTGAGCTACTGTTGATTCTTTTTGACCAACTGCTACATATACACAAACAACTCCATTACCTTTTTGATTGATAATTGCATCTACAGCAACTGTAGTTTTACCAGTTTGTCTATCACCAATAATAAGCTCACGTTGACCACGACCAATTGGAACTAGAGCATCAATCGCTTTAATACCAGTTGCTAAAGGTTCATGAACTGATTTTCTATCCATAATTCCTGGAGCTTTTTCTTCAACAAAACGACTCTCTGTTGCTTCGATTGGACCTTTCCCATCAATAGGTTCACCCAATGCGTTTACAACACGACCTAGTAGAGCATCTCCAACAGGAACTTTAAGAAGTTTTCCAAGACGTTTTACACTCATACCTTCACGAAGTTCTGCTCCAGATCCAAGTATAACAACACCTACACTGCTCTCTTCAAGGTTCATTACTAGACCTTGAGTTCCTGATTCAAACTCTACCATTTCTCCAGCCATAACATTGCTTAGTCCGTAAACCTGTGCAACACCATCAGCGTAAGAAACAATTTTACCAGTTTCATTAATATCAACACTTAATTCAAAGTTATCGATACGCTCTTTAATTATTGAGCTGATTTCATCAGCTTGTACTTTTGCTACCACTATTATTCTCCTCTTATGAAGTTAAATTGCTTTTATAATATGATCAATAAATTGACTATCAATTCTATCTTTAGAAAAATTAATCTCTACACCCAAACCTTCTACGTCTACCTTGATACCATTAAAGTCACTCTTTATTGATGTTAATGTTATCTTAGAATCAAACCGCTTGCCTAAACCACTACTTAACTCTTCAACAAGTTTAGGATCTATATCACTATCACTAGAGATAATTCCATAATATGTTTTAGTAGAGACTGCAAGGTCTTTTTTTAACTCAACTGCCATTGCTGGGATAATGTTAATTCGTTTGTTTTCAACTAGTAGTTTGATTAAGTTGTCAATTTGATTAGACTCTGCTGACTTAACTGCATCTAATAGTATACTCAACTTCTCATCTTGTTTTACATTAGGGCTGTCAATTACCTTAACGAAATCATCATCTTTAAATGAATCCGACAGTGCAGAGAACACAGAAGTAACATTTGTCATTGATTCAACATCAGAGCCTATCTTTAAAGCTTTTATATATCTTTTTGCGATTAACTCTTCCATACTATGCCACCTTCTTTAAGATAACGTTAGCCATAGCTTCTTTGTCAAAACTATCGCCTGTTTGACTCAATGTCTCAGTAACAATCTCTTCTACAACATCACGAACCATATTTCTTTGTTCAAATTCAGTTAATGAAGTATATTGTTTAGATAATGCCTCTAGTTCAGTATCACACTGAAGCATAATATTGTCATTAATAATCTTATTCTCTTTCTTTGAAGATACAGCTAGTTCTTCTGCAAACTTTTCAGCCTCAGAAATCTTTGCTAAAGCCTCTTTTTTAAGAGCAATAGATTCATTCAGTCTATCTTGAACCCTTTTTAAATCATCAGCTATTGCTTGTGATCTTGATGCAAAGTATCTCTTTGCAGGTTCAGCCACCAAGTACCAAATAAGACCAGCAAAAAGGACAAAGTTTACTGTTCTTTGAACTATATCTGTGTTTCCACCTTCTGCATCAGATGCCAATGCATAAGTTGATATCATTAGCATAATTACTAAAATTCTACTCACATTTCATCCTTATATCTGACTAAATTTAGCTTCAACAGCTTTTTTGAACACTGGAACTTGAGACATCAAGTCACTCGTTAACTGCTCTTTAGACTTCGCAAGTGATTGCTCAAATTCTAAATATTCATTTGCTAATTCAGCACGTTTTGCTTCTAATTTGCTATCTGCCAACTCTTTAGCATCTGCAATAACTTTTTCTCTTAGGGCCGCAGCTTCCAGTTTAGCATTCATAATTATTGATTCGGCTTTTGAATTCAACTCACTAATTTCGTCATCATTAGAACCTACTTTCTCAAGGTCTTTTTTGATATCTTCATCACGTTTATTCATAAAGCTAAATAATGGATTATAAAGCCAACTGTTAAGAACGGCTATAAGCGAAAGAAATACAACAAGTGTAGCCAAAAGTAGTATCGGATTTATATCTAACATAGCACCTCCTAAAAGTTGCGTGATTATACTACTATTAAATTGAAAGGATAGTTAAACCAGTAAAAAAAATTAAAGAATTTTATATTTTATATAAATTGTAGAGCTTAAGTTTATCTATATTATTGTTTAGAAAGGTAATTTAAAAAGTTTTCTACTTCTTCTTGACTATGAAATTCAAATGTTAATTTATTATTTGATGATTTTGCACTGAATCCTAAAATATTGATTCTATCTTTCACTTCATCAAAGTCATAAGCATCTAAAAGTGGCTTTCTCACAGGTGTTTCCAGAGTTGTTTTCATACTTTTAATCATCGACTCAACTTCACGTACACTCAATTTTTGTCCAATAATTGAGTTTACTATTAACTGCTGCTCTTTCTCATTTAGACCAACTAATACCTTTGCATGTCCTGCAGTAATTTTTTTATCTATAAGAGCCTTTTGTGTTTTACTTGAAAGCTGTAAAAGTCTCAAAGTATTAGTAATATGTGTTCTACTTTTATGAATTTTTGCGGAGAGTTCTTCATGGGTTATTTCATGTAACTTCAAAAGTTCCTGGTAGGCTTCTGCAAGCTCAACAGAGTTTAGCTGCTCTCTTTGTATATTTTCTATCAGGGCAAATTGTCTCATTTTTTGATCATCACTATGTAAAACAATAGCACGGATCTCTTTAAGTTTTGCAAGTTTAGAGGCACGAAGTCTTCTCTCTCCAGCAATTAAGACATAACCGTCAATATCTTCAGTTACAACAATAGGCTGAAGTAAACCATCATTTTTAATTGATTCAGCCAATTCAGCTAAAGCCTCATCATCAAAAGATTTTCTAGGCTGAAATGGATTTGGTCTAATATCTTTAACTAGTATTTCAAGGACACTATCCTTCTGTGATCCCTCATTTTCATACGCTTCATCTATCTCACCCAAGAGTGCATCCAAGCCTCTTCCTAATTTCTGTGTACTCATTATTTCATTACTGCTTGTGCTAAATTTTGATATGCAACTGATCCTGTTGATTTTACATCATATAAAATTGCAGGCTTACCAAACGATGGAGACTCTGCAAGTTTTACATTTCTTGGAACTACTATATACTTATCTTTATTATCTTTAAAAAGTTTTCCTTTAAAGTGTTGTCTTAAGTCAGCAAACACCTGCTTAGAGAGGTTGTTTTGTGATGAGAACATTGTTGGTACAAACCCTTTAATAGTAAGCTTTGGGTTAATCGATTTTCTCACTAATTTCACAGTATTTAAGAGCTGTGCCAGACCTTCAAGTGCAAAAAACTCACACTGTATAGGAATAATTACAGAGTTTGAAGCTGAGAGTGCATTGATGGTCATTGGTCCAAGTGCAGGAGGCGAGTCTATGATAATATAATCATAATCTTTTATAACATTTGAAATTGCTTTTTTGAGTACAAGCTCACGCCCTTTGGCATTATCAGCGTCGTAATACTCCTTTTCAATACCAACTAGGCCGATATTTGATGGTGCTAAATGGAGAGTTGGAAGATCTGACTTTAGAATAATGTCTTTTAATTTTTTAGTTCCAATAAGTACGTGATAAATATTAAACTCATAATCATTTCTATGAAAGCCCAAAGATGTTGTTGCGTTTGCCTGAGGATCTGAATCTATTAAAAGGACTTTTTTCTCTGCTACAGCAAGTGATGCCGCTAAGTTTACAGCAGTAGTCGTCTTACCAACTCCACCTTTTTGATTTGCAATTACTATAACTTCACTCATCGTAAACTATATATCCTCTCGTCGTTAATCATAATTGAGCCGTCACTCTGCAGTTTGGCTTCATCTAATGAAATCTTTAAATTATTTTTGTGTGTAAAAAACTTTTGATTACGATAAAATTCTAACTTATATTTACTAAAAACTTGCTTCCATGAAATTTTTTTTTCAATATACTGAAAATATTTTTCTAATAATTCTTCTCTTGATATTTCTACATCCAAGGATGCAAATCCTGTAGGAGAATTCACTAAATTTAACCCAACTCCACAAACAAGGGTATTTTTCACCGCATTTGTAATCATACCACCAATTTTCAAATCATCAATATAAATATCATTTGGCCATTTCAACCAAACTGATGAACCTAAATTATTTAACAAATTTTTTAATAAAAATGTATAGTATATTGAAGCAGACTCTAGTTTTAAATCTTTTGGCAACTCTTCTATACTTATAGCAAAAGAGAGATAAAGATTTCCATCCATACCTTGCCATAAATTATCTCTGCTGCCTATACCATTTGTCTGAGAGTTTGCTATAACTGCACAGGGTGCAGTCATACTCTGTTGTCGTAATTGCTCTTTTAAATATAGTTGAGTGGATTCTACACTCTCAAGACAGAGTATCTTCAACACTCAATCTTTTACCATTAATATAGGAAATAATATCCACCTCTTTTTTTGATGGTGCTTGAACACTATATATTCGAAGAGTTCCAGCAGTACAACCTATTATTATACTCTCAGGTTCAATTTGCAATATTTTTCCAGCTGTATTTAAAGTCACTTTATCTTCAAGAGCTATTTTTTTAAGCTTTAATCCACTCTCTAAATAAATTCCAGGCCAAGGAGTAAAGGCTCTATATTTATTATATAAATTGTCTGCGTTTTTAAAGTCTACAAGTCCATCTGCTTTTGTAATCTTACTGCAATGAGTTGCAAATTTATCATCTTGCGGTACAGGTTTAAAAGATGAAAAATTTTCTAAAATATCTACTGTTAAATCACAAGCAGTCTCTGTTAGTCTCTCATAAAGTGTTTCAACCATCTCATCTTGAGATACATCTATCCTTTCTATTTTAATTATATCGCCGGTATCTAATCCCTCTTCCATCATCATTGCAGTAACACCTGTTTGTCCGTCACCGTTTAGAAGTGTTTGCTGAATAGGACTTGCGCCACGATAGGCTGGAAGTATTGAAGCATGAAGGTTGATACATGGAGCGTGATCTAAAACTTCACGGGGAAGAATCTGTCCATATGCTGCAACAACTATATAGTCACACTGAATTTTTAAGAGTTCCGCTACTGTTTCTTCATCACGTAGACGTGTTGGTTGATATACATCCACTGCGTTTTCTTGAGCTACTACTTTTACAGGCGGCGGTGTTAAGACTTTTTTACGTCCAACAGGCTTATCAGGTTGTGTATAGACTGCGACTACATTTATACCAGAAGTCTCTATTAAACGCTGTAGTATTTTTTCTGCATAATCAGGAGTACCCATAAATATTACATTCATCTAAGAACCCTGCTTTGTAAATAGTGTACCACCTTTATGTACACCATCTAATGTGAAACTTTTCACATCATCCAAATCAAATCCACTCGCTAAAAATGTGCTTATATTATTCTCTAAAAGATATGAAGCAGCTTTTAGTTTTGTCACTATACCACCTGTTGCAAATACGTTATTTGGTGTTACATCTTTTTCCAGTTCTTTTTTATCTATATAGTTTACAACTTTAAGAACTTTTGCATTTTCATTACTACGTGGATCATGGTCATAATAAGCATCAATATCTGACAATATTATTAGAATATCAGCATTGATATCTTTTGCCAAATATGCTGAGAGTTGGTCATTATCTCCAACTTCCAACTCATCTGTCGCCGTTGCATCATTTTCATTTACAATTGGAATAACACCATTTTCTAATAGTCTGTTTACTGTGTCTTCAACTCTCGATCTATCATCTTCTCTTGAGAGGTTTTTAGCTGTTACTAAAACCTGAGCCACTAGAATATCATATTCTGCAAATTTTCTAGCATATTTATTCATCAGTACTGGTTGACCTATAGAAGCGAGTGCTTGCTTATCTGCAATTATATTTCTATCCAGTTTTAATTTTGTGTATCCAGCTGACACTGCACCAGAAGATACTAAAATGACTTCATTATTTTTTTTCAGTTCTGCTAAAAAAGCTACAAGAGCCTTCATTCTCTCTGTGGCTATTTCACTATTTTGTGTTAAAACAGCACTACCGACTTTAACAACAACTCTTCTCATCTATTTTCTATCCGTTTGAACCAGATTAAAAAGCGCATACTTTAAAGCTTCTATATTTTTGTTGGTTGCAGATGATATTGGAGCCACTAAATAAGGTTTTTCTCTATCGTAACCCAAAGTTTCATCTGATGACTCTTGTACATAAAAAGGCATAGATGGATCAAAGTTGAACTCATTTATTTGTGTCTGTTCCAAACCAAGAAGCTCTAAAAACCCATTTACCAATTCACCTATTTCATCGGGTGGAATAACATCTACTCTCGTAAGAGCTATCGCATACTTACTGCTTCCTAACTTTTCAGAAAAAGAGGATATCTCATCCTTAAGAGTTTCAATCTGCTCTTTTAAATCTCTGTAGTTAGCTAAATCAACCATATATAGTAGTGTTTTCGTTCTCTCAATATGACGAAGAAACTGAATTCCTAAACCTTTTCCTTCATGAGCTCCACCGATAATTCCTGGAATGTCTGCCATTACAAACGATTCATAATCGCCAATGTTTACCTGACCAAGCTTTGGTGTTAGTGTTGTAAACTCATAATTAGCAATCTCAGGAGTTGCGTTTGAAACTGTTGAGATGAGTGTTGACTTTCCAACATTTGGAAAACCGACCAGACCAACATCTGCAATAAGTTTCAAATCAAGTTTAATATCTCTAGTTTCACCTTTTTCACCAGGTTGAGCGTAGGTTGGTCTTTGATTTGTAGGGCTTCTAAAGTGGTAATTTCCAAGTCCACCCTTTCCACCTTGAAGGAACTTCTCTTCCTGACCATCTTTTAACATATCAAAAAGTACTTCACCACTATTTTGGTCAATAATCTGTGTTCCTGGGGGAACAATAATAACTTTTTTAGCCCCTGACTTTCCAGTCATACGGGAACCTTCACCTGGCATCCCCTTGTCTGCTTTTATATGCATCCTTCTTTGAAAGTGAGAAAGTGTATGGGTGTTATTGTCGCATCTGAAGTAGATATCTCCACCTTTTCCACCGTCACCACCATTTGGACCACCATTTAGTACAAACTTTTCACGACGAAACGCAACACACCCTTGACCACCCTTGCCTGAACTTACTGTTAATTCGACACTGTCTGTGAACATTGTTTATCCTTGTGTTTTGAAAATTTTTACTAAATTGTGAGTTAAATAATTTTAGGAAGCCATAGGGACATCAATGTCCCTACCACTATATTGAGAAGTTCTCAATACATGTGAATAGAAATATTGTTACGCAGCAGGTATAATTGAAACTTGTTGACGTTTTTTGTCTTTTCTTTCGAATACAACAGTACCTTCAACTAGTGCAAATATAGTATGATCTTTTCCCATACCTACATTTTTACCTGGGTGAACTTTAGTTCCACGTTGACGGATAATGATGTTACCAGGAATCACAGCCTCTCCACCATATTTCTTAACACCAAGTCTTCTACCAGCTGAGTCACGATTATTCTGTGTACTACCTTGACCTTTCTTATGTGCCATAGTTTATCTCCTTAAGTTTTAGCTTATGCAGCTATTTTCGTGATACGAACACGAGTGAAGTCTCTTCTGAAACCACGTTTAACTTTGCTATCTTTACGACGACGTTTTTTGAAAATTACAACTTTTCTATCACGACCTTCTCTGATAACTTCAGCAGTCACAACAGCACCTTCAACAAAAGGAGCTCCCATTTTAAGTTCACCAGCATTCACTGCTAGAACTTCTTTCATCTCTACAACGGCACCAGCTTCAAGTGACATTTTGTCTAGTGATAATTCATCACCCTCTTGAACTTTATACTGCTTACCACCATTTTTAATAATTGCGTACATAATATTCCTTAAATCTTAAAATAGTAGACCATCTTTCTACTAAAAAGTGCGGAATTATACCCAACTAAGCTTTAAGTTTTATTTAATGCTTACAGGAAATCGCCTGATATCATAAATTCTAGAAACTATAAGTAGCTTCACATAGTAAAGCAACAGCATCTATTTCAACTAGAGCATTTTTTGGCAGAGTTTTTACAGCAACAGTTGCACGTGCTGGTTTGTGAGAACCAAAAGCCTCTTCATAAAGTTTATTTATCACTAAAAAGTCATCCATTGATGCTATAAATATAGTTGTTTTAACTACCATATCCATACTACTCCCTGCTTCTTGTAACACTGCTTCTAAATTACTTAAAACTTGTCTTGTTTGAATAACTACATCATCTTCTAACATAATACCATCTGGTGTTAATGCTATTTGTCCTGAAGTGTATACTATCCCATTAGCAACTACCGCTTGAGAGTATGGGCCTATGGCAGAGGGAGCTCTGTCTGTTTGTACATATTTCATTTTAATTCCTTTTTATTTATTCTTTTCTCTGCAGGACTC
>JANTGV010000010.1 GCA_024762745.1 Sulfurimonas sp.
GTTCTATGCAAAACGCACTAGACTCCTGGCTGGAAAAAGAGTGGACACCTACAGTTGAAAAAGACAAGGAGATAAAAGAAAAGAATTCAGATCAGAGTAGAGACTTTACACTTCAGGAATATGTAGATAAAGCAACGCTATACATAAAAGAGAATAACAATACCTACGAAAATTCACACAGTAAAAAAATTAGCTCTATGCCTGTTATAGGAAAATAGAGCTAGAACTATCTAGAAACTATTTAACATCCCAAGAGAGAACTGTTTTTCCAGCTTCATCTGTTTCAGCAGCTGCCATTCCCATAACGTTATATCCACTATCTACATAATGAACTTCACCGGTTACACCTGATGCTAAGTCACTCAGAAGATACATCGAAGAGTTACCGACCTGCTCTATTGTTACGTTTCTTTTGAGTGGTGCGTTTGTTTCATTCCATGAAAGAATCTGCTTAAAGTCACCTATGCCAGCTGCCGCAAGTGTTCTGATTGGTCCTGCTGAGATTGCGTTTACTCTCTGACCTTTTTTCCCTAAGTCAACCGCCATATATCTCACAGTTGATTCCAATGCAGCCTTTGCAACACCCATTACATTATAGTTAACTACGTATTTAGGACCACCTAAATATGAGAGTGTTAATATAGAAGCGTCATCTGTTAGTACTGACTCTAAACGGTTTGTTAAATCTATAAGAGAGTAAACTGATATATCCATAGCAACTTGAAATGCCTGTTTAGTGGTTTTCATAAAAGGCTCACTCAGTGCCTCTTTTGGAGCAAACGCAACAGAGTGAACTAAAAAATCAATCTTGCCAAAATCTTTTTCAATCTTTTGAGCAATAGTAGACATATGCTCCTCATTTGATACATCAAGCTCATATACTTTATCACTTCCAAACTCTTTAGCAATAGGCTCTACTCTTTTTTTCAGTGCATCATTCAAGTAAGTAAATGCCATCTCTGCACCCTGCTCTGAACAAGATTTTGCAATACCGTATGCTATTGATTTATTATTTGCAAGTCCAACAATCAGACCTCTTTTACCTTTCATTATCATCTATAAATGCTCTCCCAATATTTATTATTTTTCTAAATCTTCTGCGTAGCCAATCATGCTACAAAAGTCCTCTGCTATAAGTGCAGCACTGCCAACAAGAACACCATCAACATTATTAAGAGCTAAAACATCTGCTGCGTTTGCCACTTTTACGCTTCCGCCATAAAGCAAAGGAGCAGACGATTTCTCTTTTAAATCTGTATGAATATTCTCTATATCTTCTAGCGTCGGTGTAAGCCCAGTACCTATAGCCCACACTGGTTCATACGCTATGATGAGATTTTCGTATGAGGTATCTATACCTTCATACTGTGCCGAAATATACTGCATCATCTCTGTATTTCCAGCTTCACGTATCTCTAATGGCTCACCAATGCAGTAGACTATCTTATATCCAAGCTCTTTGTAAAAGTTAAACTTTTTTACAAGCTCATCCTGCGTTTCACCAAGAATATGACGACGTTCACTATGACCAATCAAAATAGTTTTTATACCAAACTCATCAAGCTGCTCGGTTCCTATCTCACCAGTAAACGCACCATTTGAAGTTGCAAATGCATTCTGGGCTCCAACTACTACCTTACCCCTATGAGAATCTAAAGAAGAGATTGCAGGAAAAACGAGAACCTCTTGATTTGAACCACTACTTAAATAGTTTTCAATCTTTTGAAGATACTCACCTGTCTGTTTACGAGTTAGGTTTGTTTTTAAATTCGCTGCAATAATCATATTCTTATGCTTCTTCTATAATCAATGATTCAACACCTGGAAGAACTTTCCCTTCAAGAAGTTCTAAAGATGCTCCACCGCCGGTTGAAATAAAGCTCATCTCTTCATCTACTCCAACTCTCTGTACCAAGTCAGCAGTATCACCACCACCTACAACAGTTGTAGCATAACTATCAGCAACAAAGTGTGCTATTTTAGATGAACCGCGAGCAAATTTCTCCATCTCATATACACCCATAGGTCCATTCCATAAAACTGTCTGAACATCATTTAAAGCTTCACGGTAAAGTCTAACCGTTGCTGGTCCAATATCGAGTCCCATCCAGTTATCTGGAATCTCTTGAGCAGTAACTATTTTACTTACCGCATCCTCCGCAAACTTCTCAGCTGCTATAACATCTACAGGAAGATAAAATTTAACACCAAGTTTTTTTGCCTCATCCATAATATGCTGTGCATCTTCTAGCAGATCATCTTCAACTAAAGAAGCACCAATATTGTAACCCATCTGCTTTAAGAATGTAAACGCCATTCCTCCACCGATAAAGATTTTATTAACACGAGGAAGTAAGTTTATAAGAGCTTCAAGCTTTCCTGAAACTTTTGAACCGCCAACAATCGCTGCAAAAGGACGAGTAGGTGTCTTCATAAGTTTCCCAAAAAACTGTATTTCACGCTGTAGTAAAAAACCAGCTGCTTTATGACTATCATCAAAAAACTTTGTAATTCCATGTACTGATGAGTGTGCACGATGAGATACACCAAAGGCATCATTTATATAAAACTCAGCCATAGACGCAAGTCTCTTAGACAACCCCTCATCATCCTCTGTCTCACCAGCTTCAAAACGCAAGTTTTCAAGTAACAGAACTTTGTGTTTTCCTAACTTTGTCGCTTTCTCTATAGCATCTTCACCTACTACATCGCCTGCTAGTCCAACATCACGTTTAAGCAGTTGAGAGAGACGACGTGCTACAGGAGCAAGAGAGTACTTTTCTACGACTTCTCCTTTAGGGCGTCCTAAGTGAGATGCTAAAATAACAGCACAATCCTGGTCAAGACAGAAGTTAATTGTTGCTAGTGCAGCGCGAATGCGTCTATCATCGGAGATATTTCCAAACTCATCCATAGGTACATTAAAATCACATCTGATAAATACTTTTTTTTCTGCTAAATCTAATTTTTTAATATTTAATAATTCCAAGTTTTTCCCTATTTAAAATATTTTCTGCCTCATCAGAGGCAAGCTTTTAGGAATGCTAACATGTGGCATTCTCCACGCTGAGTAAGCGGAGTAAAGGGAATTGCTTTCCTTTACGGGACTATCTAATAGAAGCCTATTTACTAATGTGTATCGCCATATCAACCAAACGCATTGAGTAACCCCACTCATTATCATACCAAGCCATAATTTTAACCATATCGCCACCAATAACCTGTGTTAAGTCTTCTGCGACAATAGAGCTGTATTCACAACCTACGAAATCCTGAGAAACTCTCATCTCTTTATCCATCAGCAAAAGGCCATTAAGTCTGCCACCTGCAGCTTCATTAAAAACTTTAGTCACTTCCTCTATTGTCGTCTCTCTCTTAACAACAACATTTAAGTCAACCATAGAGACATCTGGTGTCGGTACACGTACTGACTGACCATGAAGCTTTCCTTTTAGTTGTGGCATTACAAGACTAATAGCCTTAGCTGCACCGGTTGTTGTAGGAATCATATTAATAGCACCTGCTCTTGCACGGCGTTTATCTTTTTGATGTTTGACATCTAAAATATTTTGATCATTTGTGTATGAGTGAATAGTTGTCATAAGACCTTTCTCAATTCCAAACGCATCATCTAAGACTCTTGCAACAGGACCTAAACAGTTTGTTGTACAAGAAGCATTTGAGACTATTTTCTGACCAGCGTAATTCTCCTCATTTACTCCCATTACAAAAGTATCTGTTGCACTGTCTTTAGCCGGAGCAGAGAAAAGAACCTTTTCAACACCATTGTCAATATGAACTTGAGCAGACTCCTGCGTTAAGAAAACACCCGTACACTCTAAAACCATGTCAGCACCACATTCAGCAAATTTTAGATTTTTAGGGTCTCTATCTGAAAAAACTCTTATTTTTTGCCCGTCAATACTGATATTTTCACCATCTATTTCTTGAATATCGCTTGCAAATGTTCCATGTACAGAATCGTTTTTCAATAGGTAAAGCATCATATCCATACTAGCCATATCGTTTATTGCTACTACCTCAATATCAGTTCTTTTAGCAGCGATTCTAGCTACACAACGACCAATTCTACCAAATCCATTAATTGCTATTTTAAGTGCCATTATATATCCTATATAAATTTAAATTCGGTTATTTTAGCCAAAGTTTGGTTATAATTCGCTTTATAAATAGGAACCTTCCTATAGATGAATTAAAAATAGGTTGCATGTATGCAGCATAAAAACCTTACTATTGCACTTTATGGTGGTTCTTTTGATCCTCCGCATATCGGTCATAAAGCAGTTGTAGAGGCTTTGAGAAAACTAAATTATATTGATGAAGTTATCATTATGCCAACTTTTTTAAACCCTTTTAAATCTTCCTCTCATGCAACTGCTGAGCTTAGGTTTAGATGGCTTGAGAATATTTTTAGAGAGTTTAAAGATGTTAAAATTGACAAATATGAGATAAATCAAGAACGGAAAGTTCCAACAGTTGAGAGTGTAAAACATCTTTTAAAGAGATATAAAGATATATACTTGGTTATAGGAGCAGATAACCTAGCCTCTTTAGAAAAGTGGAACAGTTTTCAAGAGCTAAGCGAGCTAGTAACTTTTATAGTAGCTTCTCGTGACAACATAGTGGTTGATAAAAAATTCATAAAACTTGATATAGATGAAAAAATATCTTCATCTGAGTTAAGAAAAAATATAGATCTCTCTAAACTTTCCAAAGAGTCTGCAATAGAGATAGAAAAACATTACAAGGAAAATAATGCAAGATAGAATAGAAAAGATAATAGCGGTACTAGACAAACACAAAGCAGAGAGTATTGAAGCTTTTGATTTACGCGAGAAAAATTACTTTGTAGACTACGCGATTATAGCATCGTCTCTTGGTATAAAACATACATCAGCACTACTTGACCACCTGAAAAATGAGCTAAAACCTGATGAAACTTTTAACTATGTAGATGAGAGTGGAGATTGGATTGTAGTTGATTTGGGTGACGTACTAATTCATATAATGACACCTGAATATAGAGTAAAGTATGATATGGAAAGTTTTTTAACTGCTCTTTCAGATGGTAAAGAGGGAGAGGCTCTCTAGTCCATCTCTCTTACTTCTTAGTCTGATTTTTATCGTTTGAGCTAGCCTTTTCTTTTTCACTTAACATAAGATCATCTTGATGGTTTTCTAAAATATTTCTGTAGTTATAGATTGCCTCAACATATTTTACAGGCTCTTCCCCTCTCGCATATCCAAACTTCAAAGTCTTATAGTACTTCTTTTGCGAGAGAAGTGGCAAGACTATTTTTAAATCACTCCAGACATTTTTATTCAGACCTATTTTCTCAGCTAACTTTTGTGCATCATGAATATGTCCCATACCTATATTATAAGCTGCCAAAGCGAACTTCAATCTGTTCTCCCCTTCAACCCCTTCGGGGACAAACTTAATCATCTGTTTGATATGTCTAGTACCACCTTTAATACTCTGCTTGGGATCAAGTCTATTTCTGACACCTAAAATTTTTGCTGTTTTACGTGTCAGCATCATAAGACCTCTTACTCCCGTATAACTTTTTGCTTTAGGATTCCAGTGCGACTCCTGATAAGAGATTGATGCCAAAAGCGTCCATGGAATCTCATACTTTTCACCCATCTCTTTAAAATACTTTTCATACTTTGGAAGCCTAGATTTTATACGTTTATAAAACATCTTAGTATTATAATAATCAAAGAAAAGCACATAACTGTAGTAATGGTCTTTGAGTTGTGTCATCTTACCAGTCTGATTAAAAGAATTTAACCAGGCGTACATATCAGCTTCAAGTTCAGGAGTATCTTCTGCAAGTAACCAGGCTAACTGTTCACGACCACTAATTGAAAAAGCCAAAGTTATTTCAGTAAAATACCTGAGATTTACCGAGTATATATTAGAATCAGCAACTGTACAGTCTATCTCATTAGAAGCAACTTTTGCAAGGAGTTCCTCTGTAGAAAAATCAGACGTATAGGTTACATTTATGTCAAAACCATCATTTTTCAGTGCTTCTAGAGTCTCACTATAACTCGTACCATCTCCTACCATTAGTTTGAGTCCAGCCAACTCCTCTACATCTCTTGGAAACTTTTTACTTCTGAGCATCCCTCTGTGACATATCACCTGCTCTTGAACTTCAAAGTAGGATGGCCCAAAGTTAAATGTCTCCACCCTCTTTGGTGTTTTTGCCAAGGCAGCTGAAGTTATATGAATTACTGGATTTTTACTCAGCTCTATCGCCTCTTTTGTAGTATGAGCCGCAGTAATATTTAAATCTACTCCCAAATGCCTGGCATATGACTTTAGAAGGTCATACTCAAAACCCTGCTTACCTTCGGTTCCTATATAGTAAGTTGATGGGGCATTCAATAAAATGACATTTAAAACTTTATCTCTTTTAATTTTATCTAATATAGAGAGTTCTCTTATCTTTTTTCCTGGTTCATATGCAGAGTGACTCAACCATCCAAAAATGAAAAAAGAGAGGCCAAAAAGTGCCAAAAGTAGAGTATACAGGTTCCTATTCATCCCAATAGTGTACAGATTTAATACTTATGCAAAAATAAAACGATTTACCCCGCTAACATACTCATGGGCTAAAACCTGTCCATGAGCTTTTAGAATAGAATCAACCAAATAGAGTCCCAATCCAAAGCTATTTTTCGATGGGTTATCTTTTGTAAAAGGTTCTATATAATACTGAAGTGGATGTGCAAGACACTCCCCCCTGCTCTCAAAACAGAGCTCTCCATTAATCATCAAAATACCTATATGAGAATCTGGTGAGTACTTCATTGCATTATCAATCATATTTTTAATTGCGGTCGTGTAGAGCCTGTAATTTGCGGTTATCTTTACATCTCCCCCTATAACTACACTTACACAAGACCTTTCAACCATTGCCATATCGATAGCACCATCTATAATATCAACTAAGCGGTACTCTTTAAAATCATCTTTGACATCAATACTTGTCACCTCTTCAATCATAGCAAACTCTTCTACAAGAGATTCTAGTCTTGAGAATATAGAGCTAAACCGATCTCTCTGCTTCTGTGTTCCTAGCATCTGAGTGGCTATTGTACCCTTTGCAATCGGTGTCTTTAACTCATGCATAATGTTACGTAAAAAAAGTGTACGAGACTCAAGCAGGTTTTGTATTTTTTCCCTGGCTATTTCTAGATTATTTGACACAAGACCTATCTCATCACTACTTCTTGTCTTAAAAGAGACATCAAGGTCTCCATTACCAAAACGAGCAGCTTTTCTTCTTAATAAAATAAGAGGCCGTAATTTTTGGAGTATTAAAACAAATGACATACTTATGATTGCTAAAATTGTACTGTAGACATAAAGAACATTCCATGGCTTGTAGGGTTCAAGTTCCTCATCCTCAATCATAGTAGTTCCTGTTGGTGTTTGTATACTAAAGTAGATACCCTCTTTGTACTCTATCATGGTAGCATGGAGCTTACTAACCGTGTTTTTTGTATAGAGTCCTTTTTCGCTCAACATAACGGCAGAGTTTACACTCTCAAAACCTTCACGTTTGAGCACTTTTCCAGTAGAAGCTATTCTATTTTGAACTGATTCATTTTTTATGAGGTGAAGATTATAGACTGCAAGATTTGCCTCAAGCATAATCTCTGAATTTTTTCTCTGCTGGTGATCTCTATAGATTTGAGTGATAACAGAGTATTTTGTAAAAATATGGTCAATATACTGCTGTTTGTTCAGTTTATAAAACTCCCAAAAAATTGCACTCACACTTGTGAGAGTAACAACTAATGAGAAAAGAATCGTTATTAAAACAGCATGTTTACGCATTATTTTAAAAGCTTATATCCAACACCGCGAACAGATTCTATAAGAGTTTTATCACCAAGCTTATTTCTGATTCTCCCAACCATCACATCTATACTTTTATTAGAAGAGTCTTCATTTATTGCGTTTACGTTATGGATTAAATCCTCACGAGAAACTACAAGACCTTGCTTGGAAATCATATATGAGAGTATTCCAAACTCTGCGTTTGTAAGGTCTATATTTCTCCCTTTATATGTAATAACCATCGTTGACTTATCACATTTGAAATCACTTTTCGACTCCTCTTTTTGAGAACTTTTTGTCTCATAACGGCGAAGTACTGAGTGTATTCTTGCCTCCAGTTCTCTCGGGTCATAAGGCTTAGGAAGGTAGTCATCAGCACCAAGTTCAAGTGCTTTTATCTTATCTGTGACATCACTTCGTGCTGAAGATATTATGATAGGAATATCTTGACGTTCACGTATGGCTTCACATACTTCAAGACCATCCATACCAGGTAGAGTAAGATCTAAAATAACTAAATTAAATGGCTCTAGCTTTAATATACTCACAGCTTTAAAAGGGTCATCTTCTGTAATAACCTCAAACTCAAACTGCTCAAGATACTCTGTAAGTATCTCTGCAAGTTCTAAGTCATCTTCAATCATTAATATTTTTTGCATGGTTGATTTTAACAAATATGAACTAATAGGAAGTTAATCTAAGAACTAGTTTTAAGATTTTGGTAAACTCTCACGTAGAACTCATCTCTTGAGAATGGTTTTATAATAAAGTCATCTGCACCACTATTTAAAAGTGAAGATGTAGAGTATGCATTTAATTTGTCATCAATAACTACTATCTTTAGCTCTTGCGCATTTTTTCTTTGTCTGATAGTCTCAATCCATTCAAGAGAGTTTGGATGTTTATCTAATACTACAAGTTCAGTCTCTGGATGTTCATCCATTACTAAAGAGGCACTTTGTAGTTCTGTTGCACTTAAAACACTAAAATTATGTAACTCTAGGTTGCGTTTTAAATAATTTACATATGTATGTGAGCTGCTTACAACTAAAACTGTTCGATTTTTATTCTCTTGTAGCTCTTTGAGTTTTTCTACAACATAGGTAATGTTATTATACTTCTGTTTTAAAATATAGTCTGAAATTTGTGCACTTTCAAAGCTCTCAAAAAAGACCTCATCAATCTCAGTTGTAAATACCAATGGCGCTATATCATGCTTATTTAGCAGAGCTATTATCTCGCCTTTTGGGGCATCTTCTAGATTTCTCTCAACAACAGCCAGCTGATATTTATTACTTTTTAAAAGCTCTTGAGCCTCAGCATAAGTTGCAACTAAGTCAAAATCAAAATTGCCATCTTTACCCAAGAGTTCGTTAAAAACACCTCTAACAATACCACTGCATTCTACAACTAAAAGCTTAGTCATCTCTTTACGTCCTTATATAAAGGGTAGTATACCTAAACTAACATCTTTGTTATATTATAAGCCATAAACGCTAGTGAATATGCTACTACAGACGTAAATGCTAAAAGATAGAAGAAGTATCTAATTCCACCTGCTTCGCGTGTGAAGACGATAGATGCAGCCAAACATGGTAGGTAAATCATAATTACAACTATAAATGCTATAGCTGAGGGAAGAGAGATATTTTTACTTATCGCGTTTATAAGCGAGTTATTCTCCTCATCCACATCATCACCAAGTGCATACAATACACCCAGTGTTGAGACTACAACCTCTTTTGCTGCAAGACCAGTTTGAAGTGCTACACTCATCTTCCAGTCAAACCCAAGAGGTTCAAAAATAGGTTCAGAGAACTTACCTATCACTCCTAAATAACTCTGCTCTAACAACTCACTTGAGAGTGCATTTTCGTAATCTCTCTTCTGCTCTTCGCTCACCGCGTTTTCTATCTTCATAGTATACTCTTCTTCTAGAATAGTGTTATGTGGATAGTTACTTAAAAACCAGATCAGCATAGATGCAGCTGCGATAAATGTACCTGCTTTTTTCAAATACATCATCGTCTTCGTTAAAACTGTATGCCACATTAACTTGATAGATGGGAGCCTATATTTTGGCATCTCCATTACAAAAGGTTCATCTGCTCCTTTAAACGCAGTCATTTTTAAAATTTTGGCAGCTACTAATCCTAATATAGCTCCACCTATATAGATAGCAAAAAGAACATTTCCTGCCATTTCAGGAGAAAAGAATGCACCAGCAAAAAGAACGTAAACCGGTAGTCTCGCTCCACAACTCATAAACCCTATGATAAACAGAGTAAGTAGTCTGTCTCTATCATTTTTTAAAATTCTAGCTGACATATATGCTGGAATAGAACAACCAAAACCTGTTACAAGAGGTATAAAGCTCTGTCCATGAAGTCCAAACTTATGAAAGAAACCATCAAGTAAAAACGCAACTCTTGACATATAACCTGTGCTCTCTAAGAGCGCTATACCTATAAAGAGTATAATAATATTTGGTACAAACAGAACTACTGCACCCACACCGGCAATAATTCCATCAACAACTAATGAACGAGCATCATCATTTGCTATTGTTGCTCCAACTGTATCACCAAACCATCCAAAAAATGCATCTATCCAATCCATAGGAATAGCACCTATTTCAAATGTAAGCTGAAATAGACTCCACATAAAAAACAGAAAGATTGGTATACCAAGAACTGGATGGATAAGAACAGTATCAATTTTTTCAGTTAATGTTTTTTTCTCTACTTGCTTTTTCTGCTTTACAACCTCAGCAACTACACCTCTGTTAAAAGAAGCATACTCTTCTGCAAAAGCCTCTTTAATATCATCACTACTGTGATGAAGTTCTATATGCTTACTCGCCTCAATGAGTATAGGCTGAAGTTCTGTCCATATAGGATTGTCATGTAGTTTAGCATATGTTTTTTGATTACCCTTAAGAAGATTTATTGCAATATTTCTATAAGAGTTTTTTGCTACATATTTATGTTTATCTAAGTACCATATTATCTGCGCAATCTCCTCCTCAACAGGCTCACTAAAAATGAGTTTGGATTCATTTTTATCATTCTCATGATTACGTATTACAGCATCTATAAGCTCTTCAATCCCTAGTTTAGTTGCTGCTGAGACTTTTATACACTCTATGCCTACAAGTTCAGACATATACTCTGCATTTATTTCTATGCCCTCTTTTTCAGCTTCATCACTCATATTTAAAGCGATAACTACCTTCTTACTCATTGTAAAAAGCTCTGATGTCAGTTGAAGATTTTTTTCTAGATTTGTCGAGTCAACTACATTAATGATTATGTCATACTCTTCAGCACAGAGATAATCGTGTGTGACTCTCTCCTCTATTGTATAATCTGTAAACGCATAAGTTCCCGGTAGGTCAACAACAGTAAAGTGGTAATCTTTATAATCAAAAAGAACCTCTGTCTTATCAACCGTAACACCAGAGAAGTTTCCTACATGAAGATGGGCATTTGAAACAGAGTTAATAAGCATACTCTTACCAACATTTGGCTGTCCAACAAGTGCAACTTTGATATGATTAGCAATTACTGGACAAGACTTAGCCTCCATATCTACAACTTCACTCATATTTTTTCAACCTCAATTAATTCTGCTTCTTGGTCTCTCAAAGCTATTCTCATCTTTCCAACTTTAATCTCTATAGTTGATTTTCTCGGGGCATGCTCTAAAACCTCAATTTCTGCCTCTTTCATAACGCCAAAAGAGATAAGTCTCTGTTTTAGTTCTGTGGCTGCGTTTATTTTAATAACTTTAACTCTACACGCTTTTTTACAATCTAACAGTGTTTTCATAGAATATTCTTTAAAATTTTATTTTCATAATGATAATAAATATCATATTAATAACTGATTAAAAATTATAATCAACTCGAACTAATGCCCTATCAAACGTATTTCTATCAGATGAGGATTGATAGTTAGTATATATCGCCTCGACATACCATCTCTCATCATACTCATAAGTAACTATCGCATCTTTCTCCTTTATTTTTCCAAAGTCGTTATAAAGCTCTCCATATACCAACTCTGCCACTAAGCCATCAACTCCAATATTTTCAAATTCATACCCTGCACCTACTCTAAAAGATTCAGCATTATTATCACTTGCTGTTTTACCAGAAGTTGCTGTTATTTCCGAGATAGCAGAGATTGTAGCCTCATCAAGTGAGGTATAGTATGGACCACCACCAAAACCATCAGTAACAAATTTACCTTCATCAGAGTATGCAATATTATAGGCTCCACCTATAAATGCACCATGATAGTGCAGAATTGCCATAGCTCCTAAAACATCTCCGTCTACATTCGACTCTTCTAGCTCAGTAATATTACTTACCTGTAGACCATAGTCCATATGAAAACTATCTCCATCTATAAAATAGATTCCGACTATCTCAGCATATGTAATAGCTGCCATAGAGTCAATATAGTTGTACCAAAAACTGAGTTCTGAGTTTTTAGCATATTCGTAAGTCAAAGATGCTCCTAACATACCAAAACTCTCTTCATCTACTAAATTCTTAAATTCGTTTTGAGATTCACCGGCATCTTCGTCTTGTGAATCATACCCGGCCCATTTATTAAAGTAAAGTAGCTGCGTTTTCAGTGTAGATGTATAATCTATATTTACCCATGCACCTTCAAA
>JANTGV010000011.1 GCA_024762745.1 Sulfurimonas sp.
CAAAAAGTATACAAATATATAGCTTATATATATATTTTATTGACAATAATTCATAAAAAATATATAATAGTTATAATTTATTACTAAAAGTAAGTAATAAGTCAAAAATACACAACACAAGGAGCCATAAATGGCAAAAGTTTTAAAGAAAAAAGTTGTTAAGTCTGTTGCGAAGAAAGTTGTAAAAAAAGCAGTTGCTGCTAAGTCTATAGCTAAAAAAGCTGCAAAGAAAGTTACTAAAAAAGCTGTAAAAGCAGCTACGAAGAAAAAGCCGACTGCTAAAAAGGCAGTTAAAAAAGTTGCTAACAAAGCTGTGAAAGCAGCTGCACCAAAAAAAAGAGCTAAGAAGAAGTAGTTTTATCGACTAAAAGATAATTGTGAATGTTGAACCTTCATTCTCCTCACTCTCTATTTTCAAATAGAAGTGATGAAGGTTTAAAATATTATTTACTATAAAGAGTCCTAAGCCAAGTGAGTTATTCCAACTATTTTCATGAACCCTGTAAAACTTATTTGTAATATTTTCTAGGTTCTTTTTATTAATACCTATACCTGTGTCGATGACACTTAGACTACTCTCATCAAATTCTATTTTTATCTCATCTTCTGAATACTTAAATGCATTTTCAATCAGATTACTAATGACAACGCTAAAGAGGGAAGGGTCTGCTTTTATCTCTATAGTTTTATCTCCTTGAATCATTACCTCGCGTTTTGGATAGTTAAGTTTTATATTTTCTGCTGTATCTAAAATTACTTCATAAAGATTTATGGTGCTAAACTGCATAGACTGTTTACCGCTGTCAAGTTTTATAGAGAGTCTGAGTGTATCTATTAAACTACTTAGCTTAGTACCGTTTTTGTGAATTTTGTGAAGAAACTTATTACGAATGTTAGGGTTTATATCCTCATCATCAATCAGTGTTTGAGAGTAACCGTTGATAACCGCAATTGGATTTTTAAACTCATGACTGATTGCAGAGATTATGTCATCTTTTTGTCGGTTAGAGGCTTGAAGTTTTGAAGTGTATTTTGACTTCTTTTTATCTTTTTTCGAAAGAATCTGAGAAACTTTTGTTAAAAGTTTTGTTAGATTGGCAAACTCGATTGATAGCTCAGAACTGATATAGCTAGGTTTCTGCTTTTTTGCAATAAGTGTTAGGAATGTAACGATTTTTTGTATCTCTTTTTCAATTTGTGAACTCATTTTATACGTAATACTAAGAATAAACGCATAAAAGATAACTAAAACAATAAATATTTTAAGGCCGAGTGTTAGTATCTGTTCTCTAATACTTTTTAGCTCCTTTGAGAGCCTAATATAAATAGTTTGACTTTGAAATGTGTATTTTTTTGCAACATAAAGCAGGTCTTTTTTTATTGTATTTGAATAACGTATTATATAACCATAATCTTCTTTATCGGACTGCATAATCTCATCTCTATATCTATGGTTATCCATCTTCTCCTTATCTTTATGAGACTCTACGATTACGGTTCCATCAGATGAAATGACAGTCAGTCTAAGGTTGAGGTTCGTTTTCATCTTTTGAGCAACTTGATTCAGGTTTGATAGTTCATGAAGGTCGAAAAATATAATCTCTATGTTCTGCAACAGAGAGTCTTTACTTTGCTCCACATAAAAGTTTTTTGTCCAGTAGTAAACTATAGCACCAACTATAATAAAGAGTATAGAAAAGAGGAAAACAAATTTTCTAAGGACAATTTGGTGGAACTTTAGCAAAATATATAACCCTCACCACGAACAGCTTGAATATAGTTTTTCTCACCAGTTGGATCGATATGTTCTTTGAGTCTTTTTATGGCTACATTGACAGTTTTCAATTGCTTATTGATACTATCTTTCCAGACACGTTCTAGTAAAACATCTCGACCTAAAAGGATATTTTGATTTTTCATAAACTCTAAAAGTAAATCATGTTCTAAATGTGTAAGTTTTATCTCTTTGTCTTCAATAGAAAAGGTTTTATTTGAGGCGTTGTAAGCAATGTCTCTGTATCTTATAATATCTTGAACTTTTTGAGTGCGTTTTATAAGAGCTTTTACTCTTGCTTTTAATTCATTCAGGTTAAATGGTTTTGTAATGTAATCATCGCCACCGCTATCAAAACCTTCAACAATTTCATCCGAAGAGTCTTTTGCACTTACATATATTACAGGTTGATTGTAACCTTCAGTTCTGAGTTTAGCGATATATTTACTGCCTTCAACACCAGGCAGGTTCCTATCCATAAGTATAAGTGAAATATCCTCTTCATCGAGCATATCTCTAACATTTGAGGTGTCGATGCAGGTTATTACATCATATCCCTCTTTACTAAGAGTGTACTCCATTAAATCTAAAATATCCTCTTCATCTTCAATAATCATAATAGTGGTATTCATAAAATAATTGTATCCTATTTCTTATAAAAAATATTACTATTTGTCATTATTGTAATTTATATCCAACACCACGAATTGTTTGAATATAGTTTTTCGTTTTATCAGGATCAATTTTCTCTTTTATACGATTTATTGCAACGTTTACTGTTCTGTATTGGTAAGACTCAGTATCTCTCCACACATTTTCAAGCAGATAGTCCCTGTCTAATACATTCTGCTTATTGGTTATAAATTCATAGAGTAGATCAAATTCTAGTTTTGTAATATCTACATCTTTTTTATCTACCTGAAGAGTTCTTGAACTTTTGTCGAGAGTGAGGTCCCTATAAGAGAGTAGACCATCATTAGAGTTTTTACTAGTTCTCCTAAGAATAGCTTTGATTCTAAAAATCAACTCTTTCATATTAAAAGGTTTTGTTATGTAGTCATCAGCACCACTGACAAAACCATCTTCTATCTCATGGTCTTTATCTTTTGCTGTAAGATAAATAACGGGAGTTGTAAAACCACTTTTTCTAAGTTCTGCAACAAATTCGCTACCCTCTACACCTGGTAGATTCCTATCCATAAGAAGCAGATCTATATCCTCCTCTTCAAGGAGTTCGAGAACATTTTTAGTATTTAAAAACCCTATGACCTCATAGTCCTCTTTTGATAAGCTATACTCTATTAGCTCGAGTAAATCTTCTTCATCTTCAACAATGGCAATTTTAACGCTCATTTACTACTCCTTATGCACTTAAGAGATAGCCTACACCACGAATAGTTTTAATATAGTCTTTGTTTCTCTGTGGATCTATTTTCTCTTTTAACCTTTTAATGGCGACATTTACAGTCTTTTGGTTGATTCCATCGCTTGTTTTCCAAACATGCTTGATGAGAAAATCTCTGTCGAGTACTCTGTTTTTGTTTTTAATCAAAATCTGTAATAGGGTTGTCTCAAGCTTTGTTAATTCAATACTCTTAGAATCAATAGTTGCCAAATGAAGATTAATATCAAGTTCTATATCTTTATAGCTTATAGTTTGTGCGACTTCAACTGACTCAGTATTGGATCTTTTTAGGACTGCTTTTATTCTAAGAACTAACTCTTCCATATTGAAAGGTTTTGTTACATAGTCATCGGCACCAATTAAAAAACCATTTTTGATATCTTCAGAAGAGTCTTTTGCTGAGATAAATATAACAGGTATGTTGATATTTTTACTTCGTAGCATTTCAACATATAAACTACCATCTATATCGGGCAGGTTCCTGTCCATCAGGATAAGGTCAATATTCTCTTCTTGAATAGCTTTAGAGACATTTTTTGTACTCGAAAAAATGAGTGGATTAAAACCAACTTTAGAGAGTGTAAACTCTAAAAGCTCTAGGATGTCTCTGTCATCATCAACAATTAAAATATTGTTTTTCATCATATATTACCTGTTTCCTTCATAGTTACAATCATACTTCATATCAGTTACTTGTTGATTACAGTGTCTACTCTGGTTTATATTTTTGCACTAAATGTTAAAGAGTAAGAACTTCCCGTTTTATATCTTAAAGTAGTTTTACTTCCTTGTCTCCAAATTGTTTCACCATCAAGAATGTTTTTTATCTTAAATGCCATATCTAAATCAGTCCCAATAGCATTCCATTTGAATTTTTCTATCCAAGTAAAATCTACAATGTGTGGTGGCTCTTCATAATCATCCAGACCTAAAATAACATCTCCGTTTTTTAAGGCAACACGCATGAGACGTTCAGACATTTTATTGTATGAAATGTTTAAACTACGCTCTTTATTTTGATAAGATAAGGCAAGGTTGATCACCTGTGGAGAGAGTCCCTGTAGCCCTCTGTCTGTTGTAACATATTTTGCCTCTTGCTCTTCGGTGAGTGTTACCGCTGAGTTTAGGTATGTATAGTTACCAAATAGAACAAAATCATTCATATAGCGATGTATAAAGTCCAGCTTTTTGTACCAGCTTAACTCTATACCCATCAGGTCGGCTGCTGATGAGTTTTCAAATGAAAATGTGTCCAGTGTTGAGGTACTAAAAGCTCTTACATCCTCTATAGGGTTATCCATATGTTTATAGAAGAGTGAAGCTGTAATATTGTCTGCATCGTTAAAGTAGTAGCCGTACTGAAAATCAATACTTTGGATGTCAGTTTCACTAAGCTCTGGATTACCTCTTACCTTAGCTATAAATACAGGGTGTATGAACTCAGTATTTGAAAACTCTCTAAAGTCAGGATATACAAATGTTTCAGAGTAGGCCAATTTAATCTGGTTGGCACTATCAAAAGCATACTTAAAAGCTATGCTAGGTAGTGTCTTTTTGAATGACAAGGCATTATCATCAGTGACGACTATATCATCAATAGTATCAAACTGATGTATCGTTTGAGTAAGGTTGACAGATCTTAGCCCGAATGTGATATCTGACTCTGCTGTTGGTTTGATTAACGATTTCAGGTAGTAACTGTCTCTCTCAAGAGAAGCATTAAAGCTATCCTTTGGCAGAGAGAGTAAATTAAATTGAAGATCATCTGAATCTGTAGTGTTTACAATACCGTCAATCGGGCCAGTCGTTACTGCAGGATCTCTCAAATAACTTTTCATATTAACCCTATTTACACGACTCTCTCTTGTTTTACTCTCTGTAAACATTCCAATTTCAATACTGTCTTTATCACTCAGAAGAGGAATATCTATTCTATTTTTGATAAAAAAGTTGTCGAGCTGATCATCTGTAGTTCTATTTAGGAATGAGAGCTCACTTTGGTTTCTTGTAAACGAGTATTCAGCATCAGGAAGTGTGTTTTTCTTATAGTTATAATAAACGTCATTTGGCACATACTCATTGGCAGTTGCATATTCATAACCAAAGTCAAATCTATTTGGAACTACAATTTTATAGTCAAATCCACCTGAGAGTTGATTGGTATCTAGTTCTCTCTCTTGCCATTCAAAATATGTCTGCTGTTCATCTGAATTATTCTCTCCAAATGTACCCTCTGCAAATCTGGTTTGATCAAGTGTATTAAGTACGTAAAGTTTTAAAAATTTTAGATCAAGGCTTTTGTAGTTGTAACCAATATTTAACATACCACCATGTTGAATAGAGTTGACATTTCTAGCAGTCTCTACAGTGTTGTCTGGTTCATCTTCCTGCTCACCTGTTCTAGATGTTATGTAATCATAATCGGTGTAGATTATATTTTTACCTTTTGTTTTATATCCATACCCACCAAGTACATAGAGCTCATGTTCATCAGCAAGTTTGATTTTTTTTGCAAACTCTAGACCCATAGAGGTGCCAAGAGGAACAGAACTGCTTTGATGATTATAGCTTCTTTGTGATACTATCTCCTGCATTGTTGCATTATCAGGAAGAGCAACTGACTTAGGGTCTATGCCACCTACTTGAGGTGTGATAGACGAGACAAAACTACTTTCAAATGCTCTATATCCATCATCTTTTCCACTCCAGTCACTACCACCACCTTGCGCTGTAATAGTATCTTGTCCAAGGGAACTGTGTGCTTCTACTCCAAGTTTTATTTTCGCATAATCATTGTTGAATTTCTCTTTTGTTCTTATATTTACATAACCTCCGCCAAATGCTCCAGTTATATCTGCAGAAGCAGTTTTTTGTACTTGTAGACTTCCTATAACACCACTAGGAAACATATCTAGTGGAACTGTACGTTTAATTGGGTTTGGAGAAGGTAGACTCATGTTATTTAGTTCTGTAGCAGAGTATCTGTCACCTAAACCACGAACATAGATATATTTACCACCCATAATAGTAATTCCGGCAACTCTTTTGAGTGCTGAAGCTGCGTTTGAGTCTCCTTGTTTACTCATCTGCTCTGAACCTATTATATTAGAGATGGTATTTGATTCTTTTACTTCTGTTATTAAAGCAGTAACACTACCTTCGACTTTCGGTGCTAAAACTATAAACTCTTCTAGCTCCATACTTGCGGGTGTCAGTTTTATCTCAGTAGAGAGAGTCTCATCTTTGGCAACTTTTAGTTTGTTGATAGTCTCAGCACTATACTCTGAGTGGACTATTGATATACTTACATTTGTATTTGCAGGTATAGTAACTGAGAATTTACCATTTTCATCAGTTTTAGTGTCTATAGAAGTTCCCTTAACAAAAATTCTTGCGTTTTGTATTGGTAAATTTTTATCAGAAGTTAAAACTGTACCAGATAGCAGACCTGTAAATTTTGAAGCAGTGGCACTTAAGTCAGACTCTCCTACAGGCGTATCTATACTAACAAAAGCTTCAGCGCTGTCATCTTTAAAAGTAGCGATTACCTGTGTATCTCTTGAGTCTTTGATATTAATACTTTTCTTGGCATACCCGAGGTTACTACCATCTACATCTTTTGCAAAGATCTCTACTTGGTGTTGACCAACTTCAAGAACAATCTCCACGCTTCCATCTTCGTCAGTAAAATATCTATCTTTCCCATCAATAAGAACTTCATTATTTTCCAGTGCTACACCATCTAAAAAAGAGAAGATCGAAGCAGAACCTGTCTCATCTGCAAAGGCAGATGAGAAAAGAAGTGAAAATAGTGTTAAAATTTTAAATAGTTGTTTCATTTAGAGGCACTCCAAAGGGTTGTTTGTACATTTTTCGATGTTTTTTCTTATAACAGTAGCTTTTGAGAAAAGCTCACTATCAGAGATATACTTTAGATGTGTTTCAGCACTTTTGTAATCATCTGACATGTAGTAAGAGTAGGCTAGAGCATATCTTAAATTCTCATCATCAAGCATCTTATAGCGTTTCATAGCCTTTTGTAGACCGATTATTTTTCTATATTCACCTGCATTTAAATAGATAGCAATTTTCTGCTTGAGTTTCTCTACCTTATCAGTGTTTTGAGTGTTTAAATAGAGTGCATGGAGATTATTTCCTGCACGTCTATTCATCTCAACTGCATCTTTTAGATACTGCTTGTCATAGAATGAGCTCTGCTCAAAAAGGTGAGCAGTTGCGTTTTTCATATCTTTTTTCAAATACATGTGTCCCAATAAGATACCAATTTTTGGCTCACGAGGAAATTTTAGTTTCGACTCTTCTAAAAGTTTGATAGCACTATCAATCTCATTCGCACCTATAAGCATCTGTGCCAAAGTAACATACTCTGTCGAACTCGCACCAACCTTCTCCATATAGAGTTTTGAAGCATCTATAGCTGCCTGGAAAAGTTTTAGATCTGCAAAGTAGTAAAATTTTTGTTTTAAAAGTTTGCTGTCTTTTGGAAATCTTTTGATTCCCTTATTAAGAGCCGAAAAGGTCTCAGAGTGTAGCCCCTGCTTGTAGTAACACTCTGCTCTAAGCGTGTAAAGACCAGCCCTAGAGCGCCCTTTTTCACCTGCGTTTTCGAGTGACTTCACAGTGTTTTTATAGTCTTTAACCTTATAGTACTCTTGTGTTAAATACATATAAAGTTGAGATATTTTCTCTTGGCGTTTTTGCTCTGGGTCAAAGGTAGGAGTTTTTACTTTTTCATCTTCATTGCCACCAATTGAGAAGAGGTACTTATCTTTAGAGATGCTTTTTGGAGCTTTAAACTCTTTTGTTTTTGTAGCTTCTATAGCTTTTTTATAAGCTTTTATAGCATCTTGGGTTTTTCCCTCTTTTGATGCAAGTACACCCACTACAGTATAGAAGTTTGCTCCATCATAATTAGGTGATTTTTTATCTACCATGCTTAGCTCTTCGTGGGCTTTGACATACTTTGCATCATATATCATAAGTGTTGCGAGTGCTAAATGGTCAACTTCATTATCTGATGACTCTTTCGCACTGAGTGAGAGAGTCAAAAGAAGAGTGAGTAGTAGTGTTTGTAATATTTTAGTTATCATCTCTGCTCCCTACTGAAAACGAATTTTTTGTTTAGCCCACATTTTTACAGGCTTTGTTTTGTATTTAGCAGGGCTAAATCTCCAAGAACGAACTGCGTTTAGTGCAGCGTTGTCAAATGTACCCTCAGGTTGTGCTTCAAGAACTTTTGCAAGCTCAACACTTCCATCTTTACCTATAAGCATATTGATGACAACATACCCTTTGATACCGTTTTTCGCAGCTTCAGCTGGATACTCTAGAGGAGGACGAGAGAGAACTCTGGGTTTTACATCAACAGTATTCTCATTCATTATTGCATCATCAGCTATATCTTTTAAAAGTTGCGTAGAGTCTCCTGCAATATTTTCAGTTGTAAACTCCGGTATATTCATCGCAACATTTCCAAGCAGTGAGTTCATGTTTGGAAGTGGTGCTTTTGGCTGTGCCTTTTTTTGCTTTGGTTTAGGCTTCGGTTTAGGCTTTGTTGTCTTCTTTTGACTCTTTTCCGCTTTTATCTGTCTAACCTTTTTTTTAACTACCGGTTCTTTCTCTTGAACACTTTTGTTAAATGAAACAACGAGTATAACCATAAAAAGGCCACCAAGTAGCATAAATAGAAAAGCTAAAAAGCCTCTTCCTGAGCTTGAGTATTTATTTTGAGACATTGCGTTTTTTATCCCATCTCTTTAGTTGTAGATACAGCAACATCTTTTGCACCACTTTGTCTACACTCATCAACTACGTCAATCAAAACATTTACAGGAATATCTGTGTCTGTTACGATTAAAACAGATTTTTCAGTAGCAGTGCGAAGCAGGTCTCTGAGTTTACTCTGTATGGCCCACAGTTTTACAGGCTGGTTGTCGATGTAAATCTCACTAGAGTTGTCGATGTAAACACGAAGAACTTTTGCGTCGGCAATTGATGCCGATGCCGCAGATGGACGGTTCAGTTCTAATTGCATATCTTTTACAAAGGTCGTTGTTACCATGAAAAAGATAAGTAAAATAAAAACCATATCTATCAGTGGTGATACATCAACAGTGTCTACATTTTGGTTTTTTTGTCTAAATCTCATTTTTCATCCTTTGTACTTATGATGTCTACTATCTGTTCAAATTCTAAAGTAAACTGTTCCTCTTTTTTATCTAATACTTTTCCAATTAGAAGTCCTGGTACCGCCACAACTAAACCGAGTTCAGTTGTAAAGAGTGCCTTTGATATACCACCCGCTATAGAGTCACCTTGAGCAAACATAGAGCTTGACTGGAGTGCATCAAAAGTCTCAATCATCCCTATAACTGTTCCAAGCAGACCAATAAGTGGAGCAAGTATAACTATGGTTTTGACAAGTGTTGAGTACTTTGAGATAAGAATCACATATGGAAAAAGTGCATCATACATAAACTCTCTTGGTTTATGGGATATACTTCTCGCTTTTTTCGCTGCTTCTAAAGAGTCATGTACTGCATAATCAAGCAGACCAACATAAACTTTTTGATCACCACGATCTTCATGTTTCTCTATCAATCTTCTGACATTACCCTTTGTACCTCTTTTGAGGGTCAGGTATCTGTACCCAAGCCCGTACCATAGAAGTAAGTTCAAAGAGAAGAGTACCCACATAATCACACCACCAGAGTTCATGAAGTGCATGAACTGATCCCAGTAGATTATTATTGTTTCTAACATTACGCTTTGTTTATCTCAAACAGGTTTACAATACGTAAAGCACTCTGTTCCATAGAGTCTTTAATGTTTTGTGCCCAACCACTTAAAAGGTTTCCTAAAAGCAGTAGAGGAATCGCAACGATAAGACCTAGCATAGTTGTTACAAGTGCTTCAGAGATACCGCCTGAAAGTAGCTTCGGATCACCCGTACCGTGTGTTGTAATAATGTCAAATGTAGCAATCATACCTGTCACAGTTCCAAGAAGTCCAAGAAGTGGAGCAACAGCTGCTAATACAAGTACAAAATTACCAAATCTGTCTATGTTTGAGCTCTCGTTTAAGATGTTTTCTGTAACAATATCTTCGATATGGTCTCTATCTTTTTTGATATTTCTTAGTGTTGCTTTGATAACACGAGCTGTTGCACCTTGAAACCCTTTAATCGCTTCAAGTGCTTCATCCCCTTTTCCAGCCTCTACTTTAGAGATAACTACATCTGTTATCTGCTTTACATTTGAACCAGATTTAGTAAGCAGTAATACTCTTAAAAGGATGAGTAGAAGACCCAAAACACCAAGACCTAAAATAATGTAACCGATAGTTCCACCACCCTCTATAGTCTCTTCTATAGTTTTCTCTTTTGCATACTCTACATCTTTATCAAGGTTTTCATATATAAAAAGCTTCACATCTCTAGAGAGTTTACCGCTAGCAAATGCAGCAGCATCAGCTTGTGTATCTTGGTTCCATACTTTGTACTCACCATTTCCAGCAGGAGCCAAGGCACCAGAAGCTTTTGGGGAGATTCCAAACGCAGCTATGTTTCCAACTTTGATAATTTCACCAGTAGCTGTTGTTCCATCTACAAGGTAAAATTTCCCCTCTTTTTTATCTACAGAAGAGAGTTTCTTATAGAGTAATGAAGCGTCACCAAAAGCCTTGCCCATTACTTTGAGAGCATCAGCATCTTTAGAGTCATCAACACTTATGCCGTATTCGTCTAGAAGTGACTTGGCTTGAATAATAACACTTGCAGTAATTTCTTTATTTAGACTTTTGTCATCTAACATTTGAGACGATTTTTCTATCTGACTCTGTAGGTTTTTGCTTGATTGAGAGAGAGCTACTAATTTATTTTGTAGGCTCTGAACTTTTGCCTCAGCTTTTTTTATCTCTTTTGTTTGAAATGACTTCTCTTTTGAGAGTCTACTCTGAAGTTCAGATTTTTGAGCTTTTAAAAATGTGTACTCTTTTTGGTAAGCATCTGAGAGTTCATCTGCATTTACAAGAGTAAGTGCAAGTGCAAGTGTAAAAATCGTAGTAAATAATTTCATTAGTTAGCTCCTTGTAAAACTAAAGCATTAGGGAGTTCAAAGAATCCAGTTCTTATCTGTTTTTGCAGTGCATCAAAAAGTGCTACAATTTTTTTAATATCTTCTGGGTTTGTAATGTGTTTGTAGTTATAAGTGTCACCATCTTTTACAACAAAACCAACTTCATTTGACGGAGTGGAGAAGAACATTGCAACTGAACCAAGTTTTGCTATTCTTGCTAAAACCTGTTTCCCTTTAAAATCAATCTGTTGCTTGAAAAGGCCTATCTCTTTTGTCACTCTAAGAGTGTCATCATAACTAGCCCAAGTGAGTGAAAGTGCTTTCTCGTTTGTGATAAGACCTTCATTTAGGTCTGATTTTATTTTGTGTAGGTCTGCAACTCTTGCATCAACCATAAAAGGGATACCCTCTTTTATACTTTTTTCTAAAAGCTCAATAGCGTTTAAAACAAGAGGTTTGATCTCTGCGTTTCCAGAAGATGTCTCTTTTATCTTTGTTTTAATCTTGTTGAGTTCTGTATTAGCAAGCTTGATAGATGTAGTTTCTCTATTTATTTGAGCCTGGGAGTCTGTAATCTGCATAGAGAGAGATTTCATCTCTGAGTTATAGCGCTGTTTATTCTCTTTAATATCTGTATATAAACTTTCAACATCGCCTCTTAGGGAGATGATTGAGTTTACAAGTTTGTCACTTGTGTTAGCAGATAGAGAGGGTGACAGTAGTGTCGCTGAGAGTATGAGTGAGACTACTATTTTATTTTGATTTAAAATCATTATTTCTCCGTGTATTATGAAATATATTTGGAAGAATAACGAGTGTGTGTTATGAGAAGGTTACATAAAAGTTACGAAAAGGTTACGAAGTTATTTTCGTGTCGTTTGATTGTAATTTTAATGATACAACTCCCTTGAAGAGAGTTGCAAAAAGAGATAGTTACTTAATGTTGTAAACTACGTCTTTAAACGATAGTGCCGCTTCTTGATCCGAAGGCATAGCTTTTTTAGCATAAACAGCAGCGTCAGTACCAACAGTAGAAACGATACCGTTTACAAAAGTAGGAGCAGTAGAGTCATCTTTAATATAGATACCACCTTCATCTGAACCAGCTATTTTATTGATAGAGAAGTTAACAATAGTAGGTGAAGTCATTGGAGAAGTTCCACCAGAAGAGATTTCAAAACCTGCATGAGCAGCTTCAGTTTGAGTTACAGAGATGTTTGTAGCAGTACCAACATAACCGTAATCTAAGTCAAAACTGTCATCTTGAGCAT